>JAGHSP010000205.1 GCA_018065815.1 Candidatus Sodaliphilus limicaballi
CATAGTAACTTTGTGCTGATTATACAACCGAACCCGAAGTTCGCAGAGTTGAAGCTGCGTTGTGAATTGCTTTCAAATTTTGTACCTTTGTGCTGATTATACAACTCAACTTGGCGGTGTATCTGCTAAACTTAAGTTGTGAATTGCTTTCAAATTTTGTACCTTTGTGCTGATTATACAACTCAATGTTTGTATTTGCTTAAAATTCAGCTAATTACAAAGATTATTAGAATTCAAAATGTGTAATCAAAAACAAGAATCTTACAAGAATCCTTCCAGTTCGGAAAGGATTCTTGTTTTTTAGAACAGTTCCAGTTGCTGGCCTCCATACTCTGGCGCTTTCTCTTTTTTTCCGAAAAACAACTCCATTGTGCCAAATTGTTTGTCGGTAACACACAATATTCCTACCTTTCCTGATGAGGGGAGGTAATTTTTAACTCTTTTTATATGTACCTGCGCATTCTCGGCACTGGCGCAGTGACGGATGTAAATTGAGAACTGAAACATCGTGAATCCATCAGCCATTATATCCTTGCGAAACTTTGCCGCAATCTTGCGTTCCTGCTTAGTTTCCGTTGGCAAGTCAAAGAATACCATTACCCACATAACACGATATTCACTGAAGCGGTCGGCCATATTTAATTTACAATATAGGATATACGAGTTTTCTCGCTTCACCGGCATAACACTTACGCAACGAAGCGGTTGTTGTCTCAACCGCCACCATGAGTGGGCTCCGTCGACCTGCTATATTTACTTCAATCGTGGGCATCGAGAGCAGTTCACGTTTCACATCAGTAGACAATTCGTCAAGCGTTCCATGCTGAGTAACAAGGCGTTTGACCAGGACATCGACAAAGGGCCGATAAGGTTCCATTATGTCATCGGCAAGGCAATAGGCATTGTATCGGTTGTGATGATGAATACCCAACGTTGGCAGTAAACCTGCACCTACAAGACTACGCGCCACTATTGCTCGAACAATAGCATAACCATAGTTGAGCAGGTTGTTAGGCTCATCACCTTCACGGTGGCGCACAAAACCAGGGAACTCGGGAAAGAAATTTCGCCAGTAGTAGGCGGCAGCACGTCCTTCCAAGTTATCGTTGTCACCACTACGCACCTGCGATACCCAGGCATGCATGTTGCCAGTTTCGACCCCAGGCACAGATTGCTCTAGTGCCGCAACTTGGTTGGCAATCTTGGCTTGAATGGTTTGTTGCCACAACTGTTTTTTTAGCGGAACGGAACAATCAAGTTGGTCCCTGAACCGTTCACTCTGGAGCGAATGTCCATCAAGCGGGAGAAATAGCCCAGTGGGCATGTGGGTTGAGTCACAGGAAATCACAGCACAGTTGTTGTCCATGAGTCGCTCTAGGAGTCCCTGAGTAATGGTGATGCGTCTATTATCAAGAATTACCACTCCTAGGTCCTCGATAGGAAACGTGCGTTCTGCCTCGCGCTTGAACTTGTCGCTCACCGCACTGCTAGTCTCAACTTCGGGTAATCGAAGCACTAGCTGTGAGTTGCGCAGGCTCAAGTAGGCGGGGTTGCCAAAGTATAACGTGCGCTTTATCATCCTAGTACTCTCCTACTGCTACAATTTTACCGATATGATTTATCCTTACCTTTACTATACCCTTAAGACCATTAGTTGAGCGAATGTTTACGTATGTAACATTTTGCAATTCCTTAGGATAAATAGTACGAGTATCAAGGTGATGCCTAAACATATAATTCTTTGATGACATCTTTTGTACACGAAAAAGATGTTTACTAATCTCTTGATACTTACTTTCGTCTAGTAAATCAATTTCCTCAGGGAAAAATCCGTTATCTGGATCTGGCAAAACAAAATATTCATTTTTCTTCATTGTGAACAAGAACCGCCACCCAGATGATGAATTATAGTTCTTATCTACTAAGTAATTATCATCTATATAATTCCTTGTAGACTCCAAGATAGAAACAACATGTTCCTGCAAGTTACCGCTAACGTCTTCAAAAATTGCAATATGATGATTACCATCAGGCTTAACTACATCACAATTTAATCTGTGACCATTCTCATCAAGTATGAAATTGCCATCTTTATCACGTTTCTTGTGAATTGGAACAATCGCCACCGCCTCAAATACTTTAACTTTGCAAATTTTTAATCCTTGCTCTTTATTGAACCAAATCGGGTTTTCTTCTAGGTTTATGAATGCTTTTTCTTTGTCACCTCCAAATTCCTTGATACGCTTTTCCAATATTTCACGAACATGAGCATCCATGACATTTTTAACATCTAAACTAGGGGACACCATTTTTCTTGATGTAGTAAAATTCTCTAAATATGAGATTTTAACAATTGGAGGCACACAAACGGTGTGAGCATTATTTAACCAGATAGGATTATCTATTAATGAATTCTGTTTAGTAAATGCTTTTTTGGGATCCCCATCAAATTGATTTAGTCGGGCTAAAAGAGCCTTACGATAGTCTTTTCTAGCAACGACCATAATCAGCTCTTTTGACAAAGAACCATTAACCTTAACATTTCTAGTAACATATCGTTTTTTAACACCATAATATGTTTCATTATGCAACTGATTGCGTGGAGTGAGCGTTGCTTGCTTTGCTGACACACCTTTGGCTCGGTTCACCGAGCGAGTTACGACCTTGTTCTTCGCCTTGATAGAAATAAGTATTTCCTCCATGTGCTTCTTGGTGAGCGTGCGCAGTTCATCCTTTGGTATGGGCGGTATAAACTTGTGGTCTTTCATGAGTTTATTGCAGAGAGCATACATGTTGCTCGACGCATTGCCATTCTCGTCACGAGCATTTACTGTATTAAGATACTGGATATGCTCGATGCGAGTAAAGGCCACAGCAAGTGCATCCATAGCATGATGTCGATGGTCATTGCGCTTGGTCCAGTCTTTGATGCGCCGCACCTCGTGACCATCGCGATTGCGATAGGTCTCGGTGAGTCCCAACTTGTCATATTTGTCCCAGTTGAGCTCTTTCATCACATCCACCAGTCCCCAGTCTTCACGCAAGACATCGGTGACGGTACCTGTTGTGGGTACAACAACACGCGTCACAGCCAAGAGCATCTCGCGCGCCTTACTTGAGATGTAGCGTGTATCGTTGAGGTCACGATTGAGAAAGCCCTCGTCAAGTTTATCGCCTTTAGCAAGCAATTTCTTGCACTTGGCGCGAGCATTTGTGCCAAATAGTTCTTTGACTCTGCGTTCATACTCGGCGGCACCTTCTTCACCTTTGATCTTGAGAACATAGTCATAGGCAGTCATCGCTCCCTTGTCAATATTAGCCTGACGGCTTTCAAGCGTCTTGTTAGAATAAGAGTCGTCATAAAGGACTGCTTGCGGGATGATGTGCTCGATGTCGAAGTCGCGGCTGAAGAGTTTCTCTTTGCTGATGTAAGTACCAGTGTAGAGCGTCTTGTAGCCGTTGCCTTTTAGTTCTTCATACAGACGGTAACGCAAGATGTCATTGCGGCTGGGGTGAGCAATGCCAAACTCTGACATGAGTATTTCCATGATTTTCTCGTTCTCACGAGTGCGGTCACGCAGTGACTTTGTCGCATTCTCACGCTCCTTGGCACTCTGCTTGAGGTCGCGTGCCATCTCCACATGTATTTCGTCAAATCGCTTCACGCCATTCTCGTCCTCCTTGCCATAGGCTTGCATGCAAGCATTGACCACATGAATCATCTGGTTGAGGATTTTCTCTACCACAGGATTGCACAGGCTGTTCTTTGCGAGTACGTCAAGCTGCGGGAGCAACTCCCTAGCAGCGTTTTCCTCGCTAGTGAGCGACTGTCGCGAGTGATTATAACCAGCGAGGGCACAGGCATCGCTGTATTTGTTGCCAGCAACGAGGTGCGGCAAGATGCGGTCGATAGCCTTAGAACTGAGTGAACCGTAGTCGTCGGCAAAGGTGATGTCAGCCAGCACCGCAGCATACTCGACATCCAGGCCAGTCATGTCAGCAATATGCTTAATGAGTTTCTCATTACCAGTAGAAGATTTATCGTCCTCATAGGAGTAGATGAGATGCCACAGTTTGAACAATGGGTCGAGAGTATATTCACCCTGCCGGTAATTGAATTGCAAGAACTCCGGTTGAGTCACAAGCTCGTCAAAGACTTGTGTCAAAATGGTCATTTTCTGCTGATAAGTCAACTTATCGAACTTGTCAACGTCATGGCCGCTATACTCAACTATTGTTGTGAATGCCTTAGCAAATTGGGCCATTGTGGTATTACCTTGCACTGCGTCATAGTTGAGGTCATAATTCTTGCCCTTGTAACCAAGACGCTTGAGAATATCATTCTTCTTCAGTTCTGTAACCAAGGTCAACTCGTCGTGCAATAGTTGACGCTGAGCATCATCGAGCGGGGCACTCAATCCTGTTGCAGTGTCACGCACCTCGATGTTGTTGATAACTTGCCACACTTTGAACTCTTGGAACAACGGAGAGGACTTGGGGCACACGCGAGGTCCGGTCATCACCTTGCGTTGCTTGCCACCTTCCTCGATAGTAATTTCTCGGCCCTCAAACTCACAGAACGAAATCATCCCTTTCTTTGACTTGAGTTTGCGTTGGTAGAAAATCACGACATCACGAATCTCGGCCTTAAGTTTCGGAGTAAGTTCGGGGTGGAATTGTTCCTGAGTTTCCCATATCGTGTTAAACTCGCGCAAATAATCCTGACGATAGTAAACACGGTCTTTAATGCGGTAATGCGGGTCACGGTCAATCTGTTCCAGCAAGTATTCACCCACAGTCATATTCCTGAGAACCAACTCCTTGCTATGGTCACCTATAGCACCAAGGTAACCGCTACTTGAATTTATATCGCTAGCGATACTGCTCAGCACACATGCCACTTGGTCGATGGGTAATTGCTGCGACAGAGCCTCGGCACGCCAGCGGTACTTGATTCTATTACGTTCCTGTTTTTTCCCTTTGACATCAGCAGCAACGATACCATGTTTAGCATATATATTGCCCACATCCCGACTTCCTCGCCCACTAAGTTGCTCCTTCAACTCTTGCGTGAGTATTTCGGGATAAAACTCTTGCTGCTTCGACCATATCAAGTCATACTCGGCTTGCAAGTCAGACCGATAGAAACTAGGAATGTAGTTCTTATTGCCTAATAATATATTATGGGTATATTGCCCTGGGGTTAGTCCGTCATCATATAGTTTGCGAGCAATAGCCATGCCGTCAATGAGCTGTCCCTCGTCCTGATTTTTGACTTTGCGATTACTTTTATAACCTCGTTTCTTGTTAATCATGAGTAGCACACGGGCAAACTCTGTGAGCGAGATTTCTTCTCTGGCTGCTTTTGCACGCAATCTCAATGTTTGAAATGTAGAGAAATTACCACTCTCTGACAAAATTGTGTCATCATTGATGAAGTGCTCACGCTTGAGAATGGAAATGAGGTTGTCACGACGTAGTTTGTAGCGCTGAAGGTTGCGGCGCATACCACGCTTCAGTGTACGCACAGCAGTGGTGGTTATACTTTTGCCTTTCTCGAAATTGTCTTTCTCGTCTACGGTCAGTGGGTTGACACGCACACCCATTTTTAAAATAGATGATGCTTCTAGTGCATTCTCTGCTTGGTCGATTACTGCCCAACCGATACTGGTGGTTCCCAGGTCTAATCCAAATACGCGTTTCATAGTTTAAACTGATTAAGTGTTTTTGTTACAAAAATAGTAATATTTTCGCAAAAGAATGCGATTTGTTCAAAAAAATTTTGGTATTATAGAATTTATCGTTATTTTTGCAGTACAAATTTGAAGCAATTCACAATAAGGATTATTCCGTTGTGAAAACATTAAAAGCGGGAATTTCTTCTCGCTTTTTTCGTTTTCAATTTTACACATAACGCAAAACATTTCTTTACCAAAAAACCATAAGGAAATAGGTAGATTTTGGTTTAAATCCGTAGCAAAGATGATAAAAAGCGGGGGTTTTGTAATATTTTTGACATTTTTTGCTCAAAATATTTGGTGGATATAAAAAAAGTGCTTACCTTTGCATCGGTTTTCATGGTATTAGTTTTTTAAGGTAATGAATTCCCAGGCGTCGAGATGACGGTTGCGTGTTTTCAAAAAATTTTGTTTAAGGTTTATGTTAATGGTATTAGAAGGTTAATTAGTTAAGCAATCCCCGACGTTGATGTCGAGGATTATTTTTTTGTGCTTTATCATTCAGTTTTCTCTGCTCGTGAAAATTATTTCTAGTCATGTGATGGGATAATAAAGTAATTTCATTAACTTTGCAGTTGTTATGGACATTGACAAGAAAATGGGCCCCATCGGGGTGTTTGACTCGGGATTCGGCGGGCTGTCGATCTTGCGCGAGATAAGGCGTGAGTTGCCGCAGTATGACTATGTGTTTGTGGGCGACAATGCTCGCGCACCTTATGGCACGCGGTCGTTCCAGCTGGTGTATGAGTTCACGTTGCAGGCTGTGAAGCATCTCTTTGACCAAGGTTGCCAGCTGGTGATACTGGCGTGCAACACGGCGTCGGCCAAGGCGTTGCGCACGATACAGCAGCGGGACTTGCCGCTCATCGACCCCGACCGTCGTGTTCTGGGCGTGATAAGGCCCACCGTTGAGGCTGTGGGCGAGATCTCGCGCACGGGTCATGTGGGCGTGTTCGGCACTCCGGGCACCATAGCAAGCGGCAGCTATGACATTGAGATTAAGAAACTTCACCCTCACTTTGAGGTCTATGGCCATGCGTGCCCCATGTGGGTGCCCCTGGTGGAGAACAGCGAGAGCGATGGCCCTGGCGCCGATTACTTTGTGAAGAAGGACATCGATGCGCTGCTGGCTATGGACGGCGACATAGACACGGTGATACTGGGCTGCACGCACTACCCGCTGCTGTTGCCCAAGGAGCGGCAGATCATGCCCGAAGGTATCAATGTGGTGGCGCAGGGCGACATCGTGGCCCGTAGCCTCATGGACTACCTGGCACGTCACCCCGAGATGGAGGTGCGTTGCTCGAAGGGCGGTGTGTGCCGATACACGACGACCGACGATGCCGAGAAGTTTGGCGTCCTGGCGAGCGTTTTCATGGGCGAGGAAGTTACAGCCGCCACGGTGAAGCTATGACCGGAATCGACGACATCAAGCGACTGCTGGGCGAAGGCCGGACGAGCGACGCCGTTGACGCTGCCACCGCCTTGCTGGAACGTGCAGGCATCAGCGATAAGGACCGTGCGACTGCGTACTACCTGCGGGGCAATGCCCACCGCAAGGCCGGCGACTGGCGGCTGGCGCTGAACGACTACCTGGAGGGGGCTGCATTGGAGCCCGACGGCCCTGCCGCAATGGCTTTCAATCATGCGCAAGAGATATTGAATTTTTACCACAAAGATTTATACAACCCTTAATAATATAGAATTATGGAAAATAACAAACAACTGGGACAAATTAAGAATCTGATAATGCTGGCGCTGGCCGACGGAACCGCCGACGAGAAGGAGTTGGCTCTGATTGCTGCCGTGGCGTCGCGTGAAAAGCTCACCGAGGAGCAGGTCAACCAGCTCATCGAGAACCCTGGCACGGTGCACGTGGAGCTGCCCGAGGACGAGGAAAGCAAGAAACGTTATCTCACCGACATGGTGGTACTGATGATGGCCGATGGCGTGATGGACGACGATGAGATGGCTATGTGCAAGCTGTATGCTATCACCTTGGGCTTTGACTCTAGCATGGTGGAAAGCCTTGTAATCGACTTGGCGGAGTTATTTAAGCAGTAAGATGGTCTATCTTTTCGGCTTTTTTTGCGCAATAGTGCTTAAATTTGTGCTGTAAAGTAGCAGAAAATGGCGATAAAGTGTTAATTTTTAGTTAAAGATTAAATTTTATTGCTAGAAAATTGTGTTGTAAAACATATTTTGTGTAACTTTGCAAGCGAAAAGATTATTCGTATCGACTTCAATCGGTGCCGTGAGGCAAAGGTTCAGGTTAAGATTTAGTTTTAAGGTTTATGTTAATGGTATTAGAGGTTAATTAAATTAAAGTTGATCCGCGACGAGAGTCGTGGATTGCGTTTTTTAT
>JAGHSP010000010.1 GCA_018065815.1 Candidatus Sodaliphilus limicaballi
GTAAAAAATCTGTAATCTGTTGTTTATTTCATCTAAGAATCTGCGAGATCAGCGCGAGTAATCACCATCGGTGTTAAATTTCCTTGGTGAATGCGCGGCGGCGCTTGTGCTGCTCAAAGTCGAAGTATTCCCACTGCTTCTGCACCTTGTCGTTGGCCTCAAGCTCGGGGTTGCTCTCGGCATAGACATAGCCGTTGGCAATGAAATTGGGGATGAGGTCGGTGAAGATGAGTGAGTTCACACCCTTGCTCTGGTACTCGGGCTTGACGGCGATGAGCATAAGGTCCACAATCTCGTTCTTGCCCTTGAGAGCCTTGATGAGGTGGTACCATCCTGTGGGGAACAGGCGTCCGCGGCTCTTGATGAGTGCCTTGGACAGCGATGGGATGGCGATGCCCACGCCTATGAGCTCGCCGTCTTCCTTGACCACGAGGGAGAGGTCGTTGAGCGGCAGGAAGGGCAGGTACATGTTGATGTAGTGCTTGATTTGCTTCTCGCTCAAGGGCGAGTAGCCGAAGAGGGTGTCGTAGGCCTCGTTGATGAGTGCGAAGATGTCGTGGCCATACTGTTCCTTGATCTGCTTGCGGCTAGTGCAGTGCACGTTGTCGATCTTGTAGCGGGTCTTCACGATCTGCGCGATGCGCGACATCTTCTCGGGGATGGCATCGGGAATCGTGATTTTGAACTCAACCCAGTCGGCATCCTTGACAAATCCCAGCCGCTCCATGTGCTTGGGGTAGTAAGGATGGTTGTAGATTGTGGCCTGGGTGCTGAGCTGGTCAAATCCCTCGACGAGCATTCCCTCGGGGTCCATGTCGGTGAACCCGAGCGGACCGGTGAGGCAGGTCATGCCTTTGGCCTTGACCCACTGCGTTGTCGCGTCGATGAGCGCATCGACCACCTCGTTGTCGTCGATGAAGTCGATGAAGCCGAATCGTCCCTCCTTCTTGCCGTTGCGCTCGTTGACCACGCGGTTGATGATGGCCGCGATGCGTCCCACGGGCTTGCCGTCGCGATAGGCCATGAAATAGGTAGCCTCGCAGAAGTCAAACGCCGGGTTCTTCTTGGGGTCGAAGGTGTCGATGGCGTCCATCACCATGTCGGGGACATAGCACTTGCTGTCCTTGTAGAGCACGTCGATGGGGAAATGTATGAACTTGAGCAGGTTGCTCTTGGTGGGCGTGAGTTGCTTGATTTCTACCATGTGGAGTGCTTATTACTGGATTGCCTTGAGTTTGTTGTTCTTGAGGTCAAACTGGTAGCGTCCTTCAGACGTGCGCATGTTGAGGATGCTGTTGTCGCTGTCGGCCCAGCCGATGTCGGTGGGTGTAGATTCGCTAGACGGCTTGTAGATGACGAAGTACTTGCGCGTGTCGAGGTTGAAGCCATAGACTCCGCCCTTGGTGTCGCTGAACACGGTGTAAGCGCTGTTCTTGATGGACTTGTGCTTGTCGTCGTTGTTGAAGATGGGCTTGTCGTAGGTCTTGGTCTTGGTGGTCACCTCCTGCCCGCTCTTTGCGCTTGTGATGGCCTCGTTGTTATCTACATCCCATTTGGTTGCAGCGTTGTCGGGGTCGTTGAGGGCTTTCTCCTCTTCCTCGGCCTCGCGGGCTTCTTCCTCGGCCTTGATTTCCTCCTCGGTGGGGAAGTAAATCACCTTGATGTTCTCGGCCTCTTGCTTGAGGAATCGTGCGGCGTTAGAGCTGATGGCCTGGAGGGGCTTGCCGTAGATGTACTGGCGTCCGTCGTCGCGGGTCTTGATGGTGCCGTCGTAGTCGATTATGGTGAGGTCCTTGCTGTGGATGTCAAAGAGTCCCAGCGACACGCGTCCTGTGCTGCCCTCGTGTGCACCCTGTGGCATGTTCTTGTAGGCGAAGTACAGGTAGTCCTTGCCGTCGATCTGCACGGCGCGTGGCACTTGGCTCTCGCCGGCCATGAGCTCGGTGTTGTCAAATGTGAGCGAGCGTCCGTTGAGATACTTGGTGTCCATGAGCTCGAGGTGCCATGAGTTGCCGTTCTGGGTCATGCGGTAGATTTTGTAGAACGAGCGGTTGTTGGGCTCGTTGAGGAATGTGATGCCCATCACAGTGGCCTCTTTGCCGTCGGCAGCGGGAAATCCCACAGCGCAAGCGGTGTGGGCGCCGTCGCCCATGAAACTGCTGCGTCCCATCTCGGCGTTGAACAGCGCGAGGGGGTCCTGGCCGTTGATTGTGAGGCTAGAAGTGGAGTCGTTGGCCAGCGTTGAGGGGCGGTCTCGGTCGCTGCCTCCGTTGCACATGCGCAGGAGGAACAAGAGGATGATGACGCTCACGATGATGCCCACTCCCAGCATGACGTTGCGCTTGAAGTGAGAGTTGTCTTGCGCCTCGTTGTCGTTGTCATTGTCATAGTTGCTGTCGGGCGCGGGAGTCTCCTGTGTTGCTTTCTGCACTTGCCAGGGGTCCTCTACGGGCTTGGGCTGCGGTTGTGGCTGGGGCGGTAGCGGCTGGGCAACGGGACGCGGGGCTGCGGGCTGCTGCACAGCGGTTGCCGCTTCCCTTTCACGGCGCAGGCGGGCCTGGCGGTCGTTGAAGGTTTCGGCTTTCTCCATGTCGTTTTTCACCATTTTGCCGCACATGGGGCAGAAAACGGAGTTGGCAGGGATAATGTTGTTGCATGAAGGGCAGTTGATCTCTTGCTTGAGAGGGGTGCCGCACTGGTTGCAGAATAATGAACCGTCAGGGACATTGTTGCCACATTTGGGACATTTCATAGTTGGAAATTATAAATGTTTTTGTGTCTGTTAATTTATCGCTTGAGGTGCAATGTCAAGTCCACACCACCTCTAAAATAACGCAAAGTTATATATTTATTTAATATAAGACAATTAAAAAGTGATATATCGTGCAAAATCTAGTGCAAAAGTTTGCATTGAAGCAAAAAAATGGCGTAATTTTACGGATTCTATTTGATAACGACAGTAAATTATGAATACAAGAAAACGTGCAATAGTGGTAGGAGCCTCGTCGGGACTAGGCCGTGAGGTGGCAGTGCTGCTGGCTTCGCGAGGCTGGGCTGTGGGCGTGGCTGCACGCAGGCTGGACCGGCTGGAGGAATTGATGGCGCAGTGCGACGGCGTGGAGCAGGTTGCCGCTATCGATGTGACGGGCAGTGACGCGGGCGTGAAGTTAGAAGACCTCATTGAGCGCTTGGGAGGCATGGACTTGCTGTTCTATGCCTCGGGCGTGGGCAACCAGAACCGTGAGCTCAGGGAAGAAATAGAGCTGCGCACCGTGGACACTAACGCGATGGGATTCACCCGCGTGGTGGGTGCCGGCTACCGTCACATGGCGAGGCAAGGACATGGTCACATTGCCGTGATCTCGTCCATTGCCGGGACAAAGGGGTTAGGTCCAGCCCCATCCTACTCCGCCACCAAGGCATTCCAGAACTGCTATATCCAGGCCCTAGAACAGCAGGCACGCTCGCGCGGACTAGACATCCGGTTCACCGATGTGCGTCCGGGCTTTGTCGATACGGCCCTCTTGAATGACGGCAACCGCTACCCCATGTTGCTCTCCCCCACCCCGGTGGCACGGGAGATTGTGGCTGCGGTAGAAAGCCGTGAGCACGTGAGAGTGATAGACTGGCGTTGGCGCATAGTCACAGCACTGTGGCGCCGCATCCCCCGCTGCCTCTGGCGCCGGATGAAACTCTAAAACTAGATAAAAGGGACGGTTCTTTTTATCTAGTTTTAGTAGGTTTGAATACTTTTATTTTTAAAAATCGTTGCATCTGTGATTGGTATAGAATCATTCAAGATGTCATCTCGCCATTCTATTTCTATACCATTATAGTACATGTGTCTACCGGATATTGCATATCCATTCCTGAGATACCTAAAAGAGTCAGGGCTTGCGGTCTTGATTATGTAGTCATCATAAACGCATCCGCCATTTGATTCTGTATCCATGCATGTGTCACTAATGGGGCCATAAACATGGTTTTTGTCTTTTGCATAACATGTTCCTTGGCAAACCTTAAAAGTGCTCAGATCAACTTCTTTAATATAATATTGGTCGGTTATCTTGGACAGGACTTCATCATAAAAGTCCTTGTTAAATGTGCCCAAATAAACACGCCCGTCCACAATACAATATTCTTCGTTAACAACCTCTTTCAGGGGAATCACGTCAAC
>JAGHSP010000329.1 GCA_018065815.1 Candidatus Sodaliphilus limicaballi
CCTTGTGCGAGAGAATGATTTCAGTGAGATCCGCGAGGGGACTACACAAACAAACTATTGGCGTCTTCTATATTTTTATATTTAACATCTATTTGGTTAGATGTGCTCGTTTTACGCTCATGCGGGTTGTAATTTTGCACTGTAAAACAAAAAAACACTGTTATGAATACTATCAGCAACTTACACAAGATGACCAACGGCGACCAGATCTATGCATCGCTTGAGTGCAATGGCAAGACTATTTTCAACGTGAGCCAGTGCAATTTCAATAGCCTTGACGACGTGATGCGTTACGTGATGATGCACGCTGGCATGTTTGGCGGACTAGGCCGCGTGAAGGTTCGCAACGCCAGCCAGGGTTGGAGCACTGCCGTGACCGTAGCTTCACCACGACGCAGTTTGTTGGCCTGCTGATAGTGCGATTCCACTGCCGCATGCCCTCCTCCAGCCCTCACAAACCCAATCTCCTACCCTCTTTGCTTGCCTGTGTGACCAAAAATTGGTAAATTTGTGGGCAAATAAGCAAATGAACTACTATGCCAGAAATCAACAACTATATCATCAAGACGGTGAAGTCGCTTGGCAACAAGCACCACCGCGACGAGGAGGGCCTCTTTGTGGCCGAGGGAACCAAGTGTGTGCGCGACACATGGGATGCATTCAACTGCCGATGGCTCATTGCCACAAAGGTGTGGTATGAGCAGTGCGGGCACGCCGGACACCGCGAGAAACTGATGTTTGCCAGCAAGCAGCAGCTCGAGCGCATGACGCAGTTCAACACTGCTAGCGAAGTGATTGCCGTGTATGAAACGCCCAAGTATGAAATCAACCCCGAACAGGTGCGCAGCGGACTCAACATCGTGCTCGACAACGTGCAGGATCCAGGCAACCTGGGCACCATCATTCGACTTGCCGACTGGTATGGCATCAAGAACATCTTTGCCAGCCGCACAACGGTCGATGTGTTCAACCACAAGGTGGTGCAAGCCACTATGGGAGCAATAGCACGCGTCAAGGTGCACTATGTTGACCTTGAAGACCTTTTCGAGGAATACAATGACATGCCCATCTACGGCACTTTTCTCAACGGCAGAAACATCTACAACAGCGAGCTCAAGAAGCCATGCTTTGTGGTTTTCGGCAACGAAGGCCAGGGTATCGGAGCCAAGGTTGAGCGCTGCGTCACCGAGCGGCTTCTCATTCCCGCCGCACCAGGCAACGGCAGTGAAAGCCTAAACGTGGGAGTAGCAGCAGCCATCACCATCAGCGAATTCATGCGTGACACCCTCAAGTCTCCCACAGAGACACAGAGGTCACAGAGTAAATAAAGTATCCCAATGGAAATAAACGATTTAACAAATGAAATTATAGGTGCAGCTATTGAAGTTCACAAAGTCTTAGGACCCGGTTTATTAGAGAGTTTTTATCAAGATGCTCTTTTGTTTGAATTGAGGTCGCGAGGATTAAATTGTCAAAAAGAGGTTGCTGTGCCCTTGATTTATAAAGGAGTCAAACTGGGCGAGGACAAACGAATTGACATTCTTGTTGAAAATCAAATTGTTTTAGAATTGAAATCGGTGCAAAAAATCGAAGAAGTTCATCACCTTCAAATATTATCCTATCTCAGACTCTCCAATTTGCGGTACGGGTTGCTGATAAATTTTAATGTTCCGATACTCAAGCAGGGTATATATCGAAAAGTGAACGGTTATTAATAATAAATAAAAATCCTCTGTGACCTCTGTGTCTCTGTGGGAGATATAATTATGGCAAAAGGTAATAAGACAGTTTTCTATTGCAAGAACTGCGGGGCCGAGTCGCCCAAGTGGGTGGGCAAGTGTCCTGCCTGCGGCGAATGGAACACCTATATCGAAGAACCTGTTGTGGCAAAAAGCAGCCATGCAGCCAAGTATGGTGCAGGCGACGACGGGCAACGACGCAGCAACACCCCCGTCAAGATTTCACAAATCAAGGCCGAGGAACTGCCTCGCATCAAGCTGCCTAGCGGCGAACTGAACCGCGTGCTGGGCGGAGGGCTTGTGCCTGGAAGCATCATCCTCGTGGGCGGCGAGCCGGGCATAGGCAAGTCAACTCTGACACTGCAAAATGTGCTGCGCATACGTTCGCGACGCGTGCTGTATATCTCGGGCGAAGAGAGCCCGCAGCAACTGCGCATGCGTGCCGACCGCATAGCTGGCGGCGATGTCGATTGCGAGTGTTACCTGCTGTGCGAGACTTCGCTCGAGACAATCTTTGCCAGCATACGTGCCGACAAACCCGACCTTATCATCGTGGATTCGGTGCAGACCATCGCCAGCGACGAGATGGAAAGTGCTGCCGGTAGCGTGAGCCAGGTGCGCGAGTGTGCCGCGGCTTTCCAGCGCTATGCCAAGGAAACCAATACGCCCGTTATCCTCATTGGCCACATCAACAAGGAAGGCAGCATTGCCGGCCCCAAGGTGCTCGAGCACATCGTTGATGCTGTGCTGCAGTTTGAGGGCGACCGACACTACATGTACCGTATCCTGCGTTCTATCAAGAACCGATTTGGCAACACAAGCGAGATAGGCATCTACGAGATGAAACAAGACGGCCTGCGCGAAGTGACAACCCCCAGCGAAATGCTGCTGTCGCAAAACAACGAGTCGCTCAGCGGCACCGCAATAGGCGTTACCATCGACGGCACACGGCCGTTCCTCATCGAGGTGCAATCGCTGGTGAGCACTGCGGCTTATGGTACTGCACAACGTTCAGTCACCGGATTCGACCAGCGTCGCATGAACATGCTGCTGGCTGTGCTTGAAAAGCGCGTAGGGTTTAAACTCGCGCAGAAAGATGTGTTCCTCAACATTGCCGGCGGACTCAAGGTGAACGATCCAGCCCTTGACCTGGCTGTGATATGCGCCATACTGTCGTCAAACGTAGATATGGCTGTGAACAAGAACGTGTGCTTCACAGGCGAAGTGGGTTTGAGCGGCGAGATACGCCAGGTCACACGCATCGACCAGCGCATCAGCGAAGCACAGAAACTGGGATTTGACACCATCATTGTTCCTGCCAACAACCTCAAAGGTGTACACGCCACCACAGGCATCAAAGTGATTGAAGTGAGCAAGGTGGAAGAAGCCTTCTCGCATTTATTCGGATAAAGGGAGGTAACGATAGTAACGTTAATAACGATAATAACGACAATAACGACAATAATCGAGGGCCGCAATAGTGCGACCCTCGATTATCTTATATTCTTAAAGCGAAGCGTCCTTAAAGGGCGCCAGCCCGTCCTTAAAGCAAAGCGTCCTTACTTTCCCAGAATGATATTGAGCACTGCGTTCACGTCGCTCACGTCGACTACACCGTTGCCATCCACATCGGCACGGCCGCCATACTTGCTTGCGCTGTCCTTGCCCAGCACGATGTTGAGCAGAATGTTAGCATCGGTGATATCAACCTCACCGTTGCCGTCAACGTCGCCCTTGATACCTTCGCCCATAATGCGAATATTGATGGCTGTTGCCGAGTCATAGTGGCTTCTCATATAAGATTCTCCCATATAGATGTAAGCACCTTTGGGTGAAGGCACAAACTGATTGCTTTCATAGTTGAATGCATATCCGTTTATACTGCTTACATCGACCTTAGGCGTGCAGCACACGGCATTGAGCAAGTTGCTTGAAGGAGCCGACACAGTACCAGTGGCACGCTGCAAGCGGTAAACCTTGTTGGGAGTGAGATCCTTGAGCATCAAGCCGGTTTCCTTGGGAGTTTGTTTCACTTGTTTCAGGTAAACAGTCTTTTCGGCGGTCTTGTAATTGTCGGCTACATAGGCCTTTATACCGCTTTTCTCCCAATCGATGGGTAGGTAGACAGCAGCAGCCAGGTTAGTTTGAGCAGTCCGGATATAGGCGTTGAGCTGGTCAGTGAGCTTGGTTTGGTCATCCCATTTGTTCCAGTACCACGAAGCCTCGTTCATAAGTCCATAGATGCGGGGCCAGTAGGCATAGCACATAAAGTTGGCGGCATTGAGTCCGTAGAACTGTCCGCCATAGGTGCGAGCCACAGGAATATCGTTGTTATCGTCAAGGAACAATTCAGTAAGCTTGGGGCATGATACAAAAGCTGCCTTGCCTATATAACGGCACGATGCGGGCACGGTGAAACTGCCTGTGATATTGGTTCCGTAGAATGCATAGTTACCTATATTCTCAAGTCCTTTCATATTTGTAACCTTAAATTCAGTAACATTGTTGCACCCAACAAACGCACTATCGCCAATCTCGGTCATATAGTACTTTTTGTTGGCCTGGCAATTGCGGTCAATCTCGTACAGGCTACCTGTCCATGAATTGTATGTACTATTGCCTATGTATGGGTTATAGACATACTTTGCAGTACCATCATAAGTCACACCGTCCACAATAAGCGGCTCGGTGCTGGTGACTGTCATGTGATAGGGGTTAGTCGTGCTATTGTTGCCGTTGTAGGCAAAGTCGTAAGCACCTTCAAGCACGGTAAACTTGTTCCAGTAGGAATCGCTTTTATAGTTGGCCGATTGCCCGACGGGAACATAGAGTTTGCATCCTGTAGGTATCTGATATGTGCTTCTCAGATTACCTATTTTGCCCCAGGGGCAGTTGAGGAAGACCTCGGTGAGGGTACTGTTGCTTGACACAAAACTATTGGCAACTTCATTGGCCGATGACGGAACGAAAACCCTTGTCAGTGCATTGCCACCAAAGGCACTGGAAGAAATCCTCTTAATGCCGTAAGGCAGCACAATATCGCCGGTGAGGCCACAGCCATAGAATGCCTCTTGGCCGATGTATTTGAGGTTGGCATTGAACGTCACCCCTATGAGTTTTTTCTGGCCATAGAAGGCGAACATGCTCAGTTGGCTGACGTGTTGGCCCAGCACAAGTTTTGTGTCATAGGCCTGCTCCTCGGGGAACACATGGTCGCCGATGGTGACCACGGCATACTTCTTTCCGGTCGGCGTATAGGTGATATAACCGGGAACGGTGAGTGTTCCGCTGGCCTTGGAGTTGGTCTGGAATACGAGTTCGGCCCATCCGTCATACTGCACACCGTTGTATGTGTTGCTGTTGTCGTGGAGGGTGTAGCCGGTGGCACATGTTGAACCGGTGATTTCCTTGAAGTCATTCTGTAACCAGTCATACGAACCCTTCTTAATCGTTTTCCATTCCTTCCATCCCTCGCAAGAACTGTAGGATGCATAGGCCGGGCGGTAGAGCGTTGTCTTCTTGCAATTATAGAACATGTAGGCAGTAGCATTAGTGGGCTCACTAAGGTTGCAATAGAGTGTTGCCAGGTTGGTACAATTGTAGAACACACCGTCCTTCGTTCCTGTAGCTGTGCTGGGAATCTTGGCAATGGAGAGCGATTTGCAGTTTTGGAACGCATATTGTCCAATCGTAACAAGGCCGTAGGGAAGGTAGATTTCTTCTATGATACTGTTGCCATAGAACGCACGCTCGTCGATGGTGGTCATGGCCGAGGGGAAGTTGCTTTCGCGCATTATCTTCAATCCGCGCCCTTCGGGGCAGCGATAGAGTATTTTCTGATTCTTGCTGTAAAGAATGCCGTTCACTGCCGTGTATGTCTGGTTGTTGTCATTAACCGAGAAAGAAAACAGATTGCTTGACCCTATGACAAATGTTATAGTCGCTATTGAATTTACATTCTTTGGGATAATGATTTCGGTGAGTGAGGTGGAGTTGGCAAAGCACCAGCCGCCCAGTGTTTTGAGATTGGTGTACTTGCTCATGTCAATAGTAACGATGCTGTTGTTGCCCATGCAAGCACTATCGGAAACAGCAGTGAGTTTGTAGGAATATTTGGCAAAACCATAATCGCCTGTGGGCTTAAAATCGGGAGTCTTGTTGTCAATGCCCACAAGTGCCATTTCACCGGCAACCGATTTGTTAGGAGCACTAGTTACTACAAGATAAGCACCGTCGCTGCAATAGGTATCATAAGCCAGACTACTCTTCACAACCGAAGAGAACTTGCTGCCGCAACCGCTTGCTGAGAGTTTGCTCTTCCATAGTTCTACCGAGTTAGTATGGGTGCGAGGCACATATAAAGTCATGCCACTGTTGCCAGGCAGACAGGTTTCGTCGGCAATGGAAACATCTGCAGGATTACCCTTGGCGATATATACATTCTTGAGCGCTGAGCATCCGTAGAAACAATGATCACTAAGGCGTGTAATACTGCTCGGCAGTCTCACATAGGAAAGATTAGTACACCCTCTTAATGCATATTGGTAAATTGTTTTGAGGCCATAGCGCACATCCAGTCCTGTGATGTTTGTACACTTGTCAAAAGCACTGGTGCCTATGTAGTCAATAGCATAAATAGTACTATTGTGCGTCACAGTTGACTGAACAATAACCTGCAAACTCGACTGCGCCTTACCACTGGTGCTGAGGCCAGTGATAGCCACCTTAGCATAGTCGGTCGAGGTTGATTCCTGAATAATGCGGTAAGCGAGGTTTCCCTCCTCAAAGGTGTCGCCAACGGCAGCAGAAGCCACAAAGGCAACAAGCGACGACAATAATAGTACTGTTAGTTTTTTCATATTTTCTTAAGTCTATAAATTTGTTAAACCTTTGAAGTTTTAGTTGTTGAGGATGATGTTGATGATAGCGCTCATGTCGCTCACGTCGACTACACCGTCGCCTGTCACGTCGCCACGGCCGCCGTACTTGCTGGCGCTGTCCTTGCCCAGCATGATGTTGATGAGGATGTTAGCATCGGTGATATCAACCTCACCGTTGCCGTCAACGTCGCCCTTAACGCCATTGAAGAAGATATCCACATCCACATCTTGTGTAGAGGTGCCCACGAAGCTGTAGGGTACCTCAAGATAGCCGTTGCCGCAGCCCATGATGCAGGTTGCCATCGGGCGTACAAACTTCTTCTTGGTCGCATTGAAATAGTAGCCCACGTTGGCCGTATATACATTGGCATTAACGTCGGTAATGCCCTTGAGCAGGTTGCTGCTGCCCATTGCCGCAGGATTGCCTGCCGGACGCTGGAGTTTGTACATCGTATTGCTGTCCACGCCGGTGAGCAGCACGCCCTCGCCCATCGCTGTGGCCGATATGGGCTTGGTGTTTACCTTCTGCTCGCCATAACTGGTGACATAGCGTGCGCTCATGCCCGATGCGTTCCAGTCCACGGGGTGGAGCACACTCGCTACCATGTTCTCGGTACCACCCATGATGTAGCCATTGAGTTGGTCAATGGGTTCCTTGGTGCTGCCATTTAGCTTAGGCCAGTTCTTCACATTGTTGCGGTAACTGTAGAGCGATGTCCACTTAACGTAGCATGTAAAGTCGCTTGCATTGCCACCATAGAACGCTGTGCCGTATGTGAACGAGCCACTGGGAGGCATCAGGGTGAGTTCCTTGAGCTTGGTACATGATGCAAAGGCATACTCACCTAAACTGCTTACCGATGAAGGAACGGTAAACGATGTGATTTGTGAAGCGGCAAAGGCATAATTGCCAATAGTAGCAAGGTTTTTCATCTGTTCGATGTCAACCACAGCAATGTTGGTCATGCTCAACGCACTGTTGCCAAACGCAGTCATGAGATACTTCTTGCCGCTGTTATGGAAGAGGTTTGTCTCCTCGTTGAGTGTGCGATATGTTGTTTCGCTGGCGCTCAGGAAGGGGTTGAACACATACTGAGCCTTACCGTCATAAGTAACGCCGCCCACGGTTACAGGAGAGTTGCTGGTAACGGTGATAAGGTATTTAGCCTCACTGGGCCATACACCCTCGCGAGTGAAATCACTTGCACCTACATAGACCTTGCGCGAGCCAAAGAGGCTGTTGGTTTTGAAGGCGGAGAATTTATCCACAGGAACATAGATACTGAGAGTTGACGGTGCGCCGCTCAGGTCCCAGTTGCTATAGTTGGCAATCCATCCGGCATTGATGTGCAGTTCTTTGAGTTTTGAACTATTCTTGAACGCGGTTGCGCTCATGCTGTTGACCGATGAGGGAATGAGGATGCGGTTAAAGTTGTTGTCGGCAAACGCATTAGCATTAATCTGATTGAGGCCGTAAGGCAGTATCAGGTCGCCCTTGAGCGGGTTGCCGGCAAATGCGTTAGAGCCGATGAATTTCACGTTGGGACCCATGTGTACAGAGTCAACCGAGGCTGCGTAGAATGCCTTGTCCATGATGGTGTCGACGTTTTCGCCCACATAGAATGCGCAGCAACGCTGGGTAGAGTAGCCGGCATCGTTGTCGGTAAACAGTACCTCGTTACCAACGCTTGTAACAAGATATTTGCGGGTGTTGTGTTCAATTTCTCCGCCCATGATTACAGCAAACGCACTGGCGTAGTAACGGCGAACGCTCTCAAGCCTTGCCTTGCCATAGTACTTCACGCCGTCCTTAACAAACTCGGTGCGGTCGAAAATAGTATAATAGCAGGGGAATGAGGTCATGTAGGTATCATACTTGTTGATGGGGCGAACCGAGCCGTACTGGCAGTCGTAAGAACCTGTTCTGATGATGGGGAAATTTTTCCACTGTGCAGCAGCTTTATAGTCGTCACCCTTGCCATAAGGAACTTTCAGGAGACGTAACTCTGTGTTATAGAACACGTCACTGCCCATGTTGATACCCGCAACGTTCTCGATGTTGCAAATCACCTTAGAGATGTATTTACATCCCATGAAGGCCATGTTTCCAATGGTGCGCACGGTGTTGGGGATAATCACCTCGGCGAGCGTCTGGCTGCCCTCAAAGGCATGGCTGCCAATGGTCTCAGTGCCCACGGGGAGCTGAACAATCTTGGCCTTGGTGTTCTTGAAAGCGTTATCATTAACGGTTTTCAGCGATGGCGGGAACTTGTAGATATCGTAAGAATAATAGTTGGTAGAACCCGTGTATTGCTTGCCCTCGGGACAACGATACAGGATAGTATTCTGGTTGTTGTACAGGATACCGTCGTAAGAGTGATAGTAGTTGTTGCTCAATGCCACGTCGATCTTAGTCATTGCGGTACAGTCGTCCACAAAGTTTGCACCGATCGATGAGGTTGAGTAAGGGATGGTAATCTCAGTAAGTTTAACGCATCCCTTGAATGCCAAACCGCCTATTGAGGTTACACCGTCGTTAAGTTTCACCGAAGCAAGAGCAGTACATCCGGCAAAGGCATATCCGTCAATGCTTGCCTGGGTAGTGACGCTTGTAAGGTTAGTACAGCCGTAGAATGCCATCATGCCGATGGATCTCATGTTAGGGTCGCTCGAGGTGTTCACCGTCTTGATTCTGGTCGACTCCTTGAATGCGTTGGCCGAGATTGAGGTAATCTTGTAGGTAAGTCCTCCATAAGTAACGGTAGCAGAGGGATTAACCGCGATATTAACCTCGCCGTAACCCAGAGCGCTGAGGCCAGCAATGGCGACCTCACCCTGTGTTGATGATGTCGCAGCCTTGACTACTGAATACTCGAAGCAATCATGCCATGTGATGTTTCAACTTATACTGGTATTGCGGATCATAAACAAGCATAACATACACGACATGGCAAAAATACAAAAAAAATCTGACACA
>JAGHSP010000186.1 GCA_018065815.1 Candidatus Sodaliphilus limicaballi
ATTATAAAGGAAAAGGACTAATAAATCTCATCAATGGTTTGCTAGAAGATAGTGGACTAAAACAACTATATCGTAATGATGAAGATGAGGAGCGTTTAGAAAACATTAATGAACTATTAGAATCTATACATTTTTATGAAAAAGAGCATTTTGAGGATGAAGATTTTTCTATTGTCAATTATCTGCAAGACATTGCACTTTTCACTAATGCCGACTATCGCCAAGATAGTAGTACAGTAAAGCTCATGACCATTCATCAAGCAAAAGGATTAGAGTTTCCTTATATATATATTGTTGCTCTCACAGAAGGTTTATTTCCGAGCCATCGTTCTATTCGCGAACGAAAACAAAAAGCCCTTGAAGAAGAACGTCGTCTAATGTATGTTGCTATTACACGAGCGAAGACAAGATTATTCCTAACAGAGAGTGGAGGTTATAGTTATACGACAGGAGACAAATATCCCTCACGTTTCATTACAGAGATAAAAGACAAACTACTAAACTTTGAAGGGGATTTCGACACTTCTCTCTTTGAAAACACTCGCCTAATCAGCAAAAATCTTGACATTGAACTATATGGAGTTTCTACAACAGGGGAATTTAAGCCTGGCACTTTTGTAAAAAATCCCGTTTTAGGAATTGGGGAAGTAATAGAAAATTATCCCGACAGCAATTCTTGTAAAGTTAAGTTTTCAAATATTACAATACCAATACATTATCCACACCTTACTATTATTACAATTGAATCAAAGGAATAGCAAAAATTCTGGTAAAATGACAGTTTTTGTCATTTCAGATTTTGGTATTTTGACACATTTTGCCATTTCAAATTTTGGTATTTTGACATTTTTTGTTAATTTTGCAATCGTATTTAATTAAAAACAAGACGTTTATGCAATTCAAGCGAAAAATATACAACAAAATACTACAATGGAAAGAGGAAAGCGCAGGAAAAAGTGCTTTACTCATTGAGGGCGCTCGACGTGTGGGCAAGTCAACTATTGTGTCTGAATTTGCACGAAAAGAATATAAATCACACATCATAATTGATTTTAATAAGGCGCCCAAAGCAGTCATCCAACTTTTTGATGATTTGATGGATTTAGACCGAATTTTCATCTATCTTCAAACTGCTTATAAAACCCAACTATTCCCTCGCAAATCAGTAATTGTATTTGACGAGGTACAGACATGTCCCAAAGCACGTCAAGCAATAAAATACTTAGTTGAAGACGGCAGGTTTGATTATATTGAGACTGGCTCGCTAATCAGTATTAAAAAACACACACAAAATATCACTATCCCAAGTGAAGAAGACAGATTATCAATGTACCCCATGGATTACGAAGAATTTCAATGGGCACTTGGAGATGATGTCACGATGCAACTCTATCAACAATTACTTGAAAAGAAAATGCCACTCAGTGATTCTTTGTGTCGACAAAAAATGCGAGAACTACGTCTCTATATGCTCGTTGGAGGTATGCCCCAAGCAGTCAATGAATATATAACGACACGAAATCTTCAGAAGGTTGACATCGTTAAACGTCGCATCCTAAAACTATATGAGGACGATTTTCTAAAAATTGACTCATCGGGGCGTGTTTCTACAATGTTTAAATCAATTCCAGGCTCATTAAGTCGTAATGAATTACGATACAAGCCCAAATCGATAGCTGGACGCATGACTGATTCTGTCCAAGACGACTTACTCAACATGTTAGTTGACAGCAAAACAGTTAATGCCGTCTTTCACGCCGACGATCCCAATGTGGGAATGGGGCTAACAAAAGACTTTAGTCGTTTCAAACTTTACATTGGAGATACAGGGCTATTTGTCACTCTCGCTTTTTGGGACAAAGAGTTTACCGAAAATACAATCTACGAAAAACTCTTGAGTGACAAACTATCAGCAAACATGGGTTACATTTATGAAAACCTTGTTGCTCAAATGCTTATTGCTGCTGGTAATGAACTATTCTACTACACATGGGATAAAGATAATAGTCATAAATACGAAGTAGACTTCTTGTTGTCGCGTGGTAACAAGATTAGTCCAATTGAAGTCAAATCGTCAGGTTATAAGTCTCATGCTTCACTTGATGCGTTTATCCAGCGTTTTCACGAGCGCATTTCACAAAGCTTTCTCATCTATACAAAAGATTTAAAACAAGACGAGAGAACGCTACTACTTCCTGTATTCATGACCCCACTAATATAAATAACAGATAACGACACCTGCGCTGTTGTCATCGTCAGCTTTTACACGTGTCGCTTTATTTTGACACGCTCTTTTGGCATGGGCATTGTCACCTTCTGTCGCCCCAAGATGAGGGCAATCTCATAGACTCATGATTTTAAGGGGCGAAATATTTGGTCACCACAATAATCTTTTTTAATTTTGCAGAGAAATAAACCACAACTACTAATGGCAGACATTACAATCAACGGCTTGACCTTCGAGCCTTACATTGAAAGAGAGAAGATTGCTGAACAAATTCAGCGTGTGGCAACCGAAATCAGTCGCGACTGCAAGACCAGCAATCCGCTGTTCCTGTGCGTGCTCAATGGCGCCTTCATGTTTGCGGCC
Source organism: Candidatus Sodaliphilus limicaballi (assembly GCA_018065815.1). Classification (GTDB taxonomy): domain Bacteria; phylum Bacteroidota; class Bacteroidia; order Bacteroidales; family Muribaculaceae; genus Sodaliphilus; species Sodaliphilus limicaballi. The sequence goes on from JAGHSP010000186.1 coordinate 2,591, forward strand.
GACCTCATTCGCCACGTCAACCTTCCCATGGCCGAAATCACCTTCATCCGTTTCAAGTCCTACGAGGGCACGACATCAACGGGCGTTGTGAAAGAAATCATGGGTCTCAACGAGGACATCAGCGGCCGTGAGATCATCATCATTGAGGACATTGTGGACACAGGCACAACCGCAGTGCAGCTGCGCGCCCTGCTCGAGGAGCACAACCCTGCGTCGGTCAAGATGGCGACATTGCTTTTCAAGCCCGAGTCGCTCAAGCAAGGCACAGCACCCGAGTATGTGGGATTCAGCATCCCATCACGATTCATCCTGGGCTACGGACTCGACCTCGACGGTGCAGCACGCAACCTGGCCGACATCTACGTGCTTAAAGAAAATGCCTAATCACATTTTATACATTGACTAAATAAACCCAATTAGACTAAATTTGCATTAGAACTATGCTTAATATCGTTATTTTCGGTGCTCCCGGCAGTGGCAAGGGAACACAAAGCGACAATCTGATAAAGACATACGGTCTTTTCCACATCTCTACAGGCGACGTGCTGCGTGACAACATCAAGCGCGGAACCGAACTTGGCGCTACCGCCAAGGCTTACATCGACAAGGGCCAGCTCATCCCTGATGCCCTCATGATCGACATCCTCGCATCGGTGCTCGACGCCAACAAGGAGGCTGCCGCTCCCGGCGTCATCTTCGATGGCTTCCCCCGCACCATTCCGCAGGCCGAGGCGCTTGAAGTCATGCTCCAGGAGCGTGGCACCGCAGTGAGCACCGTGGTGGGCCTTGAGGTCCCCGAGGAAGAACTCATTCGCCGCATCATCCTGCGCGGACAGCAGACAGGACGCAGCGACGACAACATGGAGACTGTGAAGAACCGTCTTGAGGTTTACAACAACCAGACATCACCTCTCAAGGCATTCTACCAGGAGAAGGGCCTCTACCAGGCAATTCCCGGCACTGGCTCCATCGACGAAATCTTTGACCGCATCAAGCAGGCAGTGGATGCAGTGAAATAATCTCACCGCACATCTGCACCACAACAAGCGACTGCCCCGCATCACAACCGCGGAGCAGTCGCTATATTTTCAAGCCCCCACACTCAAAAACGAAGTGCGAGAATTCGGCATAATCCGAGCTATGGTCTGTTGACACACAACAGCAGATTAAACAGAAAACACTGGATTTTTATTTCACATTAAGAAGATTACTTTTGTTACCCAGGATAAATCTGTTTAATCTCGTCAAGAACACCCTAAAAAGACTCTTTATCTGCTTTATTCTGTGGTTTAGACAGGAGGACAAAAGTAAAAAAAATCTCTGTGTCCTCTGTGTCTCTGTGGGGTGTCGTGATTTCGGGTTGTCATGGGTGGTTCCCGGGGTATCGGAGCGAATGCTTCCCTATCATTTGCACAATTCCAATATATTGTGTAAATTTGCAGTATGATTGAAGCAAAGAACATAGTCAAGCGCTATGGCAACCTTGAAGTGCTGCGAGGCGTGAGCGTGTCGATTGCCGACGGCGAGGTGGTGTCGATTGTGGGCCCCAGCGGTGCCGGCAAGACCACGTTGCTCCACATCATGGGCACTCTGGACGGTGCCGATGGCGGCAGCGTGCTCTACGACGGCGTGGACGTGTCGCGCATGAAGGACAGCGAGCTGGCACACTTTCGCAACCGCAACATTGGGTTCGTGTTCCAGTTCCACCAGTTGCTTCCCGAGTTCACCATGCTTGAGAATGTGGCAATGCCTGCCCTCATAGGCGGCATGAAGCGTGCCGAGGCCTACGACCGAGCGCGCGAGTTGCTTGAGTTCATGGGACTGGGCGACCGCCTCAACCACAAGCCTGCGCAGCTCTCGGGCGGCGAATGCCAGCGCGCGGCAGTGGCAAGAGCCCTGGTCAACAAACCCAAGGTGATACTTGCCGACGAACCTAGCGGAAGCCTTGACACGCACAACAAGACCGAGCTGCACAAGTTGTTCTTCGAGTTGCGCGACAAGTTCAAGCAGACGTTTGTCATCGTCACCCACGACGAGTCACTTGCAAGCCAGGCCGACCGCACATTGCGCATGCGCGACGGCATCATCGAGGAGGACGTGCGCAAATGAAACACCTGCTGTGTGCCATCACGTGCGCTGCCACCCTCATGCTTGTGGCAGCATGTAGCAAGGAGTCGCCGCTCGACGAGTCGCGCACCCACTACCGCTACGACGTGGTGACCTACACAGGCAGCGACGCCGCTACCGGACGTGCGACCTTTGAACTGGTGGGACGCGACGTGGCGCCATCGGTCACGCTGCGAGGCAACGTCAAGGTCGATAGCTCCATGAAGGTGCTGCAACGAGTGCTGCTGCGGTATGACTTTGCCCGCGACGACGAGACAAGCAGCGTGAGAGACATCAAGGTGTATGGCGTGACACGCATCATCACCGACTCGCTGCGGTTTGCCACCGTGCCGCTCAACCGCTACGCGATGCACCCGGTGAAGATGCGCAGCGCATGGCGCACGGGCGACTTCATCAACCTGCACTGCATGGTGGAGCACACGGGCAAGGCGCGCAGGTTCATGCTGCTCATCGACGACGCCACACGCAACCAGGACACCGTGCACTGCTACCTGCACCACGACCTGCTCGCCGACACCGCCTACTTCTGGCGTGAATGCTATGCATCGTTCAATGTGGGCAACGTGTGGAAACGCACCGGGTGCAAGACCATGAGGGTGCACATCAACGATGAGAACCTGGGCGCAAAGTGCTATGACTTTGACCGGAAATAACGAGAATTAATAACTAACAAATTACATAACATTTTTATTTCAAACACAACTATGGCAGACAACAAACAACAACAGATTCAAATAGAAGTACCTAACGAGGAAATGCAGGGCCGCTATGCTAACCTGGCAGTAATCACCCACGGACCCAACGACTTTTTCCTGGACATGATCCTGCTCGCCCCCAACACACCCAAGGCACGCGTGCAGAGCCGCATCATCATGACTCCCGAGAACGCCAAGCAGCTTCTCGCAGCACTGCACCAGAACATCCAGAAGTATGAGCAGACCTTCGGCGAGATTCGTCAGCGCCAGGCAGTTCCCGGAACCGACGGCAACGTGATCGACTTCCCCCTCCCCAAGGGACAGGCTTAAACCGATTTTTTCGATAACTCGAAAATAGTTTTTCGTAAAAATGCGCCAGCATTTTCGCTTTTCGTCTTTCGTAAAAATGCGCCAGCATTTTCGCTTTTCGTCTTTCGTAAAAATGCGTAGCATTTTCGTTTTTCGTTAAAAAATATGGAACATCCTTTGTTTATATATAACACGCTCACTCGCCGCAAGGAGTTGTTCAAGCCCCTTAACGAGCCCAATGTGGGCATGTATGTGTGCGGTCCCACCGTCTATGGCGACCCACACCTGGGACACGCGCGTCCCGCAATCACATTCGACGTGCTCTTCCGCTATCTCAAGCAACTGGGCTACAAGGTGCGCTACGTGCGCAACATCACCGACGTGGGCCATCTGGAGCACGATGCCGACGAGGGCGAGGACAAGATTGCAAAGAAGGCTCGCCTCGAGCAACTCGAGCCCATGGAAGTGGCACAGTACTACACCAACCGCTACCATGCTGCCATGGAGGCGCTCAATGTGCTGCCTCCCAGCATCGAGCCTCACGCCACCGGACACATCATCGAGCAGGAAGAACTCGTGAAAGAGATTCTTGCCAATGGCTTTGCCTATGAAAGCAACGGCAGCATCTACTTCGACCTCGAGAAATATAGCCAGAAGTACCGCTACGGAACCCTCTCGGGACGCAACCTTGAGGAGGTGAAGAACGCCAGCCGCGAACTCGACGGCGTGGGCGAGAAACGCAGCCAGGTGGACTTTGCGCTGTGGAAGAAGGCTCAACCCGAGCACATCATGCGCTGGCCCAGCCCCTGGGGCGACGGTTTCCCGGGATGGCACTGCGAGTGCACCGCCATGGGACGCAAGTACCTGGGCAAGAAGTTCGACATCCACGGCGGCGGCATGGACCTTGTGTTCCCCCACCACGAGTGCGAGATCGCACAGGCCGTTGCCAGCCAGGGTGAAGACATGGTGCGCTACTGGATGCACAACAACATGATCACCATCAACGGCAAGAAGATGGGCAAGTCGCTGGGCAACTTCATCACCCTAGAGGAGTTCTTCACCGGCTCGCACAAACTGCTTGAACAGCCCTACGGCCCCATGACCGTGCGCTTCTTCATCCTCCAAGCCCACTACCGCGGCACAGTGGACTTCTCTAACGAAGCCCTGCTCGCTGCCGAGAAGGCCTACGAGCGCATGATGGACGGTTGGCACCGCCTCCTGGCACTCACTGCCGGAGCCGAGACCACCGTGCAGCTCGACAACTACCGCGAGAAGTGCGCCGAGGCGATGAACGACGACCTCAACACACCCACCGTGATCGCAACCCTCTTTGACGCTTGCCGCGCCATCAACCAGGCCAACGACGGCAACGGGACTATCTCGCAGGCCGACATCGACGAGCTCAAGAGCGTGTTCCAGACCTATCTCTTCGACGTGCTGGGCGTGCGCGACAACGCAGCCGGAGGCAGCGTGAACATGGAGCCCTATCGCAAGGCCGTGGATCTGCTGCTCGAGGTGCGCCGCAACGCAAAGGCAGCCAAAGACTGGGCTACAAGCGACCTGATTCGCGACAAGCTCAACGAAGCCGGATTCGACGTCAAGGATACCAAGGACGGATTTGAATGGAAGGTCCGCTGATCACGATCATAGTACCCATCTACAACGTGGCGGTCTATATAGACCGCTGCGTTGATAGCTTATTGCATCAAGACTACCGCAATCTGGAGATTATCCTTGTGGACGACGGTAGCACCGACGGCGGCAGCCTGGTGTGCGACAAGTGGGGCAAACGCGACCCGCGCGTCAAAGTCATCCACCAGGCCAACGGCGGATTGAGCGCCGCACGCAACGCCGCCCTCGACATCATGACGGGCGACTACGTCACCATGCTCGACGGCGACGACTTTGTGTCCACCGCATTTGTTTCAACCTTACTCAATATCATCAACACCACCGGAGCAAGCATTGCCGCCGCCCAATGGACACTCTTCACCGACGGCACTGAACCGCACATCGACACCACTCCGGGCAAACTCACCACGTTCACCTCGGCCCAAGCCATCAACGACGTGTTCTACCAGCACACGCTCACCAACTCGGCTTGCTGCAAGTTGTTCAAGTCGAGCCTTTTCCACGACGTGAGATTTCCCGTGGGTATGCTCTACGAGGACCTGGCCGTCATCTACGACCTGCTGCGTCAGGCACCCGCCGTGGTACACACCAGCCAGTCGCTCTACTACTACCGGCAACGCACATTCAGCATCACCGACGGCATCTACAACCCCAAGCGCACCCACGTGCTCGACATCACCGAGCAACTTGAGCAGCGCATGGCAGCCGAGGCCCCGCAGCACCTCGCCGCAGTGCGCAGCCGCCGCTTGAGCGCTTGCTTCAACATCATGCTCCTGCACGGTGCAAGCGACGACGTGACAGCCCGCTGTTGGGCAGGCATCAAGGCCCTGCGCTGGCAATGCCTCGTCAACCCGCACGTGAGGGCAAAAAACAAAATAGGAATACTGCTGTCACTCCTAGGCAAGCAGGCTGTGCTGCTTTTCAAAAAATAACAATTACACCCTGGGCGGTAACTATTCACCAATGGAACTCCCCGCGCGGATCTCACTGATCTCACTGATTTTTTCATTTAAAATATATATAGGGTTTTTTTAAGACCTCGGGGAGGTCGTAACTTGGGTTAACCGCTGGTCGCAGACCTGCGGACTGCCGGTGGGGGGGGTGTGAAGTGTAATAAAATCGCGGTTGAAGACCGCAACCTCGAAACGTGCAAGGTTGCGGTCTTCAACCGCAGTATAGTGTATCGCGTTTACCCTGCCCTGCCTTCGCTTGCGCTCAGTTAGGACAGGGTTATGTGC
>JAGHSP010000296.1 GCA_018065815.1 Candidatus Sodaliphilus limicaballi
GTAACTATTCAGCAATGGAACTCCCCGCGCGGATCTCACTGAACTCACTGATTTTTTTCATTGAAAATATATTAACAATTAGAGGCTGAAAGCCGACATGAGGGCCAAAAGGTTTACTTGAACTTCGCTACCGATACTGGTCGAATTGAATGAAAAACATCTTTTTGTTGGCTAGTTGCAATTAATTGATTAACTTTGCCAATAACTTTACTAGTTGATGGTGTGATTTTGCCTAGGATCGGTTATTTTTGCACCGAGACCTAGTAAATAGCGAAAGAAACTGTTTAGCTCACGTATCCCTCGGATAAAGAATCCCAAGAGAAAACCCACCCAAGACGATGCCGTTCTCGAGGGATTCTCCCGAGGGAAATACGTGCTGCTAGCAGGTCTTTTTGCAAATACTTCTGTTTTGGACCAAAAACCACCCTAAATATTGGTCCAAAACGCACATAAAAAAGTGATAAAAGTGATAAACCTGATAAAAGTGATAAACCTGATAAAAAGTGATAAACCTGATAAAAAGTGATAAACCTGATAAAGTCGATGAACTTGATATAGTCAATTAGATAAGTGTGAAATGATTCTAAGTATTTTAAGGCATCGTCATCTTTGCTAATCTGGGATCAGTGGACTTTTCCGGTGGGTAATTGACGACGGAGTCGTCACATTGCATCGTAACCGATGGCCGCAGGCCGTCGGGAGGCATATAGCAGCCGACCTCGAAGGGGTTGCACTAACGGGATGTCATCCGTGCTAATTAAGTGTGGCATTCAATCTTAATGCCCAAAATGTCACAACTGTGGACGATGTAGAACCGTTTTTTAGGGGACTAAACGCTGAGGATTCGTTGTTCCTTGACTCTATAAAAAACACTGCAGCTATCTATAAAGTTGTTGATATCAAGAAAAAACAAGGATGGTACAAGGTAGGAAGATGGCTGGTGTGTGCCTGGGTTATTACTCTCTCCTCAAATTGCCTCTGACAGATACATAGGAGGTATAAACCGATAGGCTATATGAAAGAACATGTTACCTGTAGGTTTTTAGTTTGGGGTAAAATGCTTTGGGGATGTGTAACAACTTGAAGTTGTCGGGTTTCCCGACCACGATGATTGCGTCATACTGTATGCCGCATCGCAGCTGGTAGTGTCGCAGGTAGGCATTGGCAGCGTTGATGAGGTTTCTTTTCTTGGCGGCGGTGATGGCTTGCATGGGGTCGAAGTGGACGTCGCTGGTGCGGGTTTTCACTTCGACTATGTGAAGAGTGTTCGTAGCCGGGTCATGCGCCACAATATCTATTTCGAGATGATTCAAACGCCAGTTGGTTTCACGTATCGTGTATCCCTTGGTGATGAGTAGCTCGCATGCGGCCTGCTCGCCGGCACGCCCGAGTTCGTTGTGAGATGCCATTGTTACCTATATAATTTCCTTGTTACAAGCTATATCGGAGTGAGAGGATCACATTGCGCTCCATACGGTTTTTGTGACCTTTGTTGACTCGCTGGTGGTAGTCGGTATAGACCGACACGTCATCGTAGGATCCGTAGAGCAGGTTATTGCCTTGGAGCTCAACGGTGAGTTTATTGTTGAGCAGTGTCTTCTGGATGGCAGCGTCGAGCTGGAAGTTGTGCTTGTAGTAACGCACGTTGCGGTCGCAACCCTTTGTGCGCCAGTCTCCATTGAGACGTATGATCCAGTCGTGGGGGAGAACGAAGTTGTTGAGCAGCTGTGTCTCAAACAAGGGCGTGTTAAGGCATGTGCGTCCATCGCTCAATGCAATGTCAAACCACTGCTTGTGGGCGTGCAGGGTGAGTGCAGGGTGCCAGATGCCGAATTGCGGGGTGAGGTTCAGGTTGAAGTCAAGTGCATGGTAGTCGTTGCCGTTGAAGTCAACATTGCCGTTGGTGGTGTGGCACAGCGGGTCGATAAAGAGTCGGTGTGTGGCATTAAGAGTGAGCCATTTCCATTCCCATGTGAGTGATGTGGTGTTGATGCGCTCGGTGAGAAGCATGTAGTTGTCTATGCTGAACGACCCCATGATTATAACCTTCACGTTAGCCATATTGATCTGGTTGTAGCTGCGCGTGTAAGAAAGCGTGAGTTTTGAGTCTTTGAGCTTCACTGCTGCCATTGCGCTGGGGTATAGGTGGCTATAATTACGTTGGAAAGTAAAATCGTCACGTCCCAAGATGATGAGTCCCTGGTCATCGGGACAAGCGCTGTACTTGAATCCCACGTGCTCATAACGCAGACCGGCAGCAAAACTCCAGTTGCTCACATCTTGTGTGGCATTGAGGTATCCGGCATAGGTGTGCTCGTTGGTAATGCCGTGGGTGTTGTCCTTGGGAGCGCCGGTGAGATTAATGAGTTGTGCGTCCATGCGACGGGTGTTGAACTCGCCACCGGCACCTATGGTACCCTTGCCGAGCGGCATGGAAGCCGTGAAGTAAGAACGGGTGTCGTTTGAGAGTTTGTTGTTGTGGTCGGTGGTGGGGAAATCAAAGTCGGTGACTTTGTGTATTATCCTGTATTTGTTGGTGGTGCTGAATGAGCGGTTCCACACGGTGTTGTTGCCTGCTGCAAGTGACACATTTCCCACCTTGCCATGATATTCGATGTTTAGTTCATGGTGAGCGGTGGGGTTTTTGCCAGAAGAGTAGATAGTGTCGCATGATATAGGACTGGTCATGTCAACCACGTTGTTCTTTGCACCATATACAGTGGTAATGTCTTCGTATTTGTCGTTGTCGTTGCGGCGTTGCCAGTCTGCATAGTAGCTTGCTGCAATCGAGTGGTCCACGTTGATGTTATATATGCCAAAAACCTTTCCCGTGAGCGTCTGGCTGTGGGTGTAAGGTGTCATGGTTTCATGCGTGTAACTATCTAGCGTGGACTGTACATTATCATATTTATAGGTGTGGGTGAAGTTCTGGTTTTCCAGCTTGTTGCGCACCTCGGTGATGCCAAGCTGACATCCTATCTGGAAGCTAGAGCGCTTTAACATCATGGTGAGTTGGTCGCTGGGTGCAAAGAATGAATTGTAAGTGAGGTTAAGGTTGTTGTCGAGCTTGAAACCCTCGGCATGGTCGTTGACAAGTTCAATGACGATGACAGCCTGCACGTTTTTGCCATATTCGGCGCCCGGCTCGGTGATTACCTTGATGCTGTTGATGTAAGAGGCGGGGATTTGGTTCAACTCGTTGATGTATTTCACCTTGCGCTTGCCAATGAAAATCTCGGGCACACCGCGTCCCGAAACGTGGAACTCGTCGGCTTTAAAAGTTACTCCAGGGAGTTGCACAAGCACGTCGTGGGCCGAGTGCATGGATGCAAGGCTGGTGCCGTTGACGTTGTAAGTGCCGTTATCTTTATCATTTTGCGCCGATGCAGTGCTGCAAGTGATGGCTGCAATCGTGGTGAGCGTTACTAGAAATCTGTTCATATCAGTCAAAGTGAGGGTTTATAGTTGATGCATAGCATTGTGATGTCGTCAAATTGTTCGGCACCCGATGCAAATGCTGCAATGTCATCGTTAATTTTGCTTATGGTGTCGCAAGACGCCGCATCTCTAATCTTTGCCAAAAGCTTGATGAGGCGGTCGTCGCCGTAGTATTCATTATTGTTGCTCATAGCCTCGGTGACGCCGTCGGTGTAGAGAAGGAGTTTGTCGCCCGGGTTGAGATGTGTGTTCACGGTCACGTACTCGCTGTCGGGGTCGATGCCCATGGGCATGCCGTATGTGTCATGCAAGAAATCAGCATTGAGCACCGGGGCGTTGTGCCCGGCATTGCAGTATTGCAGAGCGCCGTCGGCAAGATCGAGAATACCGGTGAAGAAGGTGACAAACATGCATTCGGGATTCTCGAGTGTCAACGATTTGTTGATCTTCGTCACTATCTCGCTGGGTGATGTGATGTGCTCCTCGTTGATGGTGTGCCTGAAGAGCACAGTGGTCATCGCCATAAACAGAGAAGCCGACATACCCTTGCCCGATACATCGCCGATGCAGAAATACAGTTTGTTGTTCCTGAAGGTGTAGTCATAGAGATCTCCGCCGATGTTCTTTGCAGGCGTGAGCGATGCGTTGAGAGTGAAAAGCGGGTGGGTTATCGCAGAGTCGGTGAGGAGTTTTCGCTGTATGTTGGCGGCTAGGCTCACTTCTTTGTCCATACTCGCCTTGTCTTGTGCAATCTGCTTCTGCTCGTTGACAAACGGTCGTGCCACATGACGCACGTTGTAGATGATTGAGATGCACAGGATGAGAATGAGCAGAGTCACAAAACCTACGATCTTGAACACAGCCTCCCACACGCAGTGCATGATAGTGCTGCGGGGTGACGAAAAGATGAAGTTCCACCCCAAACGCTCGATGCGGTGTTTCTTGACAACGAGGTCTTCGGACGGAGTTTTGGCAATGATTTCTCCCGGCTTAATGATATAACTGCCATCGTCGGCAACAACGGTTACATCGATGTTGTCTTGCTGCTTTGATTCGATGATGGTTTTTTCTAGCCAGTCGATAGTGATGCTGGAGCAATATATGCCATATATCTTGCCGTTCTTGTTGGTGATGGGGATGCTGTAAGAGATTAGGTTTAATTCGGTAGAATCGTTAGTAGTGTATTGATAGGGCAAGGACCAGTATTTCTCTCCATTAATGTAAGAGTGCGTCCAGTTGTCATCTTCCTTGAGATGCGTGAGATTGTCGCGGGAAATGTTGAGAATATTAATCTTATCGTTGAACGAAACCACGGCAAATAGTTTGTCATTGCTGGGGTAACTATTGTCAAGTATAATGGTTGTAGCAAACTGCACGGGATTACCCTTGATGGAACGGGTGAGTATGCTATCTACATCGTCCTTGTCATATCCTTCGTAATCATAGAGTTGGGCAGCCGTGTTGGCAGCTGTCTCAACTTTGGAGATTTCGATGTCAATGATTTTCTCGGTAATTGATATTGCTGATTCTAGTTCGTTATTGAGTTCTTCTTGATATTTTCTCTCATACATGGACGCAGTGATGGCGGTCATGATGATAGACACAATGACCACAGTGATGACAATGTGAATTGTCATCCTGGCTTCAAGTCCATATTTGGACATATTCAGTTTATTACCGAGTATTGACATATTAGTTCGTTAATCTCCCGTTTGTTGCCCCCGCAACCGGAAAAGATTGCGGAGGCAATAGCGGGTAGGTTTATAGAAAAATTATCGTTGATAGTCGTCATCAAAGAATCCAAGTTCCTGGATTGCCTTGATGAACTGCTCCATGTAGTCCCATGTGGTGAAGTTCCAGCGGAATCCCATGCGCAGGAGCACCTGGAATGTGAACGTGTTGTTGTCGCTGTTTTCAACCACATACTTGTCTCCGCTAGCATCGTAGGCCATGAGACTTTGTAGGATGGGAGCCTTGGCGGGATCGTTCATCGCATTCATGAGAGCTTGCTCATAGATGCTGTCTTCAACGGTGTCGATGTTGATGCCAAGTTTGTTGAGGCACACGATTACATTGTCGAAGAGCTGGCGTTGAGCGCACACGGGATGGAACACGGTGAAGTCGCTTGTCTGTGTGGCAAGCAGCACCACAGCACGTGCAACCTCGTTGATGGGCGAGAACTCGACTGTGCCGGAGCACATAGAGTAGGGCATGCATCCCACAGTCTGCAGCGCGCGCAGGCGGCCCATGAATGAGTTGCTGGTGAAGTTGATTTGGAACTCACCGTCGGTGCTTCGGGCGCTGAGGTTGCCCAGTCGCACAATCTTACCGTCAAGACCGCGCTCGGCCACTGCTTCAAGCACATTGCGCTCGGCTATGAACTTGGAGTGGGTGTACTGGTTGTTGAGCTCTTGTCCCCAGTAGAGTTGTTGCTCGGTGATGAGATGGGGCTGCACGGGTTTGTCGCTCACTGTGTTACCAGCAATACTATGGGTAGATGTCTGAATGAAGCGTGCTCCATGCTTGACACACCAGTCGATACATGTCTGGCAACCGCCTATGTTGATGTCTTCAATGTCGGTACCAGCCGAGAAGTGTTTCACATTAGCAGCGCAGTTAAACACTGTGATATTGCCAGTGATGGTGTCGGTGGGTACGATGTCGAGACATTCGGGTTTTGTCACGTCGCCATCGATTATCATGAGTCGTGTGCCGAAGAGATTAGCATAGGTCTCGCCGAAGTAGTAGAACAACTGTGTGCGCAGTCGGCTCTCGGCATTCTGGCGGCGGTTGCTGCGCACCATACAGTAGATTGCGTCAACATCGTCACGCTCAATGAGCTCTTTGACCACATGGCAGCCCAGGAAGCCTGTTGCTCCAGTAACCACACAAGTGCCCAAGGCTCGCAATTCGTCTTCTTTGTAGTTGGCGAGAGTGTTCTTGGCAAGAAGCTCGTTGATGAGAGTATAGTCGTAGTGAGAAGCTTCGGGGTCTTCAGGATTATCTATCACACCCTTTGCACTTTCAACGGGCTTTGAGACAGCTGGTTTAGCGTTCTCGACAGGAGCTTCGGCACCAAGCAGTGTTGCTAGTGCGCGAGGAGTGGGGCAGTCGAAAACGTTCTTGTAAACAATCTTGTGTCCTGCTTGCATTGCTGCCATGACGATGCGTATTGCAACCAGTGATGTGCCGCCAATCTCGAAGAAGTTGTCGGTAGCACCTACTTGCTCACGCTCAAGAACGTTGGCAAACGCTTCGCAGAAGAATTTTTCGAGATCGTTGGCTGGTGCTACATACTCGCGGTCACCAAGAGAGGGCTCTGGCAGCGACTTGAGGTCGGTCTTGCCGTTGGGTGAGATGGGCATCTTGTCAAGTTGCATGAAAATGGTGGGTACCATGTAGTGCGTGAGGCTCTTTGCCATCTGCTGTTTGAGCACAGTGGTGTCGCAGTCGGCCTCGGCCGATGTGAAGTAAGCCACGAGGTGATCATGTCCCTCGATGCTCTTAATCATCACAACGCCTTCCTTGACTTGCGGCTGGCGGTTGAGAACAGTCTCGACCTCGCCAAGCTCGATGCGCAGGCCGTTGAGCTTGATCTGGTGGTCCTTGCGGCCAAGTATCACAACTTGTCCGTCGGGATTCCAGCGAGCATAGTCGCCCGACTTGTAGCATCTCATGCCGTTATACTCAATGAATGCCTCGGCAGTCTTCTCGGGAAGGTCATTGTAGCCCTTGCCCACTGCCAGGCCTCCGATGAGGAGTTCGCCCACAACGCCCACAGGAAGTTCGTTGAGGTCGTTGTCCACAACATACTCATGATAGTTGAGCAACGGGGGACCCACAGTGACACTCTCGCTCTTAGTGAGCTCGCCCACATTGCTGCTGACGGTAATCTCGGTGGGGCCGTAGGTGTTGAAAAGTCGTGCGTTGCTGATCTCGCGCAGTTGCGGCAGCAAGGTTGCAGGGTATTTCTCACCACCCAGGATAATCACTTTCAAGCGGCTCACTACCTCCTGGAATGCTGGTAATTCAAGGAATGTTTTCAAGCGAGAAGGTGTGCCGTTGAATGCATCGCAGCCAGTGCGGTTGTAGAGGTCGGCAAGCATCTGGGGATCCATGATTTCCTGCTCGTTGGCAAGGACGAGTGTCTTGCCATTGTAGAGTGTTGCTCCCAGTTCCTTCAACGAGAGGTCGAACGAAACGGTGGTTATACCCATCATAGCCTTACATTCGTTGACGAATGCATAGATGTGTCGGTTCTCGGGATGCGGGGTGAGGTAGTTGCAAATACCGTGGTGGTGCAGCATCACACCCTTGGGGCGACCTGTCGATCCTGATGTGTAGATGAGGTAAGCCAGTGAAGAGGAGTCAATCTTTACGCCGGGATTAATGACGGGATGGTTTTCGGAAAGCAGTGCTTCGACATCGAGCGCACGATCTCCGTAGGGTTCCATTTTGTCCTTGGTTGTGATGACATACTTTGCATGGCTGTCGTCGGTGATGAGATTGATGCGTTCAGCTGGGTACTCGGGGTCGCAGGGGATATAGGCGGCACCGGCTTTCATGACACCGAACATGGCAATCATGTGCCAGCTGCGGCGAGGCAGCAATAGGCACACGCGGTCGTTGGCCTCGACACCGCGGCTCATCAGTGCGTGAGCCAGCAGGTTGGCCTTCTCGTTAAATTCTTTGTAAGTGAGCGTCTCGTTGGTGGCGATGAGGGCAATAGCATCGGGAGTTTCTTGTGCCCAGTGCTCAACGCTCTCATGGAACAAGTTGAAGCGAATAGCCTTCTCGTCCATGCAAGTGTGTCGCAGGGACTGCAACTCGGAGTCTTGTTCAGCAGTGAGTATGCTAGTGTTCTTTACCAGATTGTTTTCGCCTGCTGCAAATCTCTCGGCAACGGCACTGATGCACTGTGCCAGGCGCAGCATTGTGGCTTCGTTGTAGAAAACATCGTTATATTCAACTCTCACGCCTTCATCCTCAATCTTAACTGATGTCTTGAAACGAGGCTTGTCGAGCGAGAGAAGTTCCTGACCCACCTTCTTGCCGTTGAGTGTGTAGTCTTCAAGCACGCCGCGTTGGTATTCATACATCAAGTTGGGAGAAAATCCATAGTCTGACGAAATCTGCATGAACGGATAGTTCTCGTTTTCGAGTGTGAGTGCGAAGTTGTCACCGCACTGCTTAACATACTCGTCAACAGTTTGGTCGCCGATGAGGCTTGCCAGTGGCAGTGTGCCCACAAACATACCCATGGTGTTAGAGATGTCGAGGTTGCTGCGTCCGTTGGAGATGGTGCCCAGGTAAACTTGTTTGCTGTTAGTGAAACGAGCCACAGTGTAGTAGGTCGCAGCCAGGAAAACAGCAGCAGGAGTAACTCCCAAGCGTGTAGCATAGGCATTGACGGTGTCGAAGTCAACAGGCACTGTCACGCCAGCGAGGTTTCCGTCGGCAGCTTCGCCATTCTTGTCGGCGGGTATCTCTGTGCTAGTTTGGAAGTCTTTGAGTTGCTCGGCAAAGAATGCTTTGCTCCGAGCAAACGCGGGAGTAGCCTCGTTAGCTTTCTGCTTGAGGGCGTATTCTATGTAAGTCATGCCTTCGGCTTCGATTCCCTTGCCTTCCATGCTTGCCAGCAGGTCATTGATGAAGAGGTCGATCGACATGCCGTCGGCCACGAGATGGTGGATGTCGGCCAGCAGATGCATCTTACCCTCGCATTCCACTACCTCAAAACGAGCCAGAGGACCTTCTTTCAGGTCAAAGGGCTTGATGAAGTCTTGCTTGAACTGCTCCCACTCGTCGGCATTGACTTTCTTGGGAACGATGTTGTACTCGGTGGTCTTGACAATCTGTGAAGGGATGCCTTCTACCGAGTCAAAGATGAACGACATGCTGGGGTGCGCGCCGAGGGTAGCCTTGATAGCGCTAATGATGCTCTCGGCTGTTGTGCCCTCGGGGAATTCGAGCGCTACGGGGATGTTATATAGTGTAGTGTCGGCGTTGCGCAGGCAGTCGATGTAAACACCTTGCTGGGCATAGGTGAGGGGAGCATTGTTGTGTTCAACCATCTCGGCAATTTTTTCGTGCACATCGGCAGCACCGCCGTCGAGCAGGCGCTGCATGATGGCATTCTCAATGTCGATTACCGACGCACCTGCAAGTATTTCCTTGCTTGTCATGCTGATGCCAAACTGTTTCTTGAGCTGCACTGCAAGGCGCATTGCAAGGATAGAAGATAGTCCGCATTGTTTGAGTGGTGTGCTCACGCTGAAAGAAGTGGTGCCTATGAGTTTGCCCACGATTTCCACGAGGCGTTTCTCGAGCATGTTAAGCTCGCGTGCAGCTTCTTTCTCGTTGTCGTTGGCGGGTGCAAGTTCGGGCTTGGGAAGTTTTTTCTTGTCAACTTTCTGGTTTACATTGAGAGGAATGCTCTCGATCTGCATAGTGACTGCGGGGACCATGTAGGGAGGTTTCTGTTCAGCGATAAATTCGTTAAGAGCCTCGATGTTGATGGGTTCGTCGCTCACGATGTAGGCAGCGATATACTTGCCGCCGCCTTCAAGGTCAAATGCCTGCACGGTTGCATCCTTAATGCCGTTAAAGTCGCGTATCACAGCCTCGACTTCTTTAAGCTCGACTCTGAAACCACGTATTTTAACCTGCCCGTCTTTGCGTCCCACGAACTCAATCTTTCCGTTCTCGCGGTAGCGCACGATGTCGCCGGTGCGGTAAGATTTCTCACCGAACACACCGAACACCTCTGCTGTCTTGTCGGGACGGTTGAGGTAACCGCGTCCCACTTGGGGACCATGAATGATGAGCTCGCCAGCGGCACCTGTGGGCAACTTCTTGCCATGCTTGTTCACAACAGAACAGGGGGCTGTGTCATTGCCCTTGCCTATGGGGATATTAGGTTCTTTCTCAAGGACTGAAGTTATAGTGACAAAGACTGTACACTCGGTGGGGCCATACAGGTTGTGCATGGTGTAGCTCACGGGAGGATCGATGCTTGCCATTTTCTCGCCGCCCATTGAGACGTGCCTCAATGTCTTGTGTATGGGGAATGCCGAAACGAATTGCTGGCCCACCTGGGTGGTGAAGAAGGCGATTGAAACTCCTTTCTCGGCAAGATAAGTGTCGATTGCCTCAAGGTCGAGTCTAATATCCTCGGGGATTACCACCATGGTTGCGCCGGTGGTGAGGGCAGGGTAGGTGTCCATCATGTTGGCGTCGAAACCAAACGAAGCATATGCGCTCACTTTGTCGTCGCTAGTAAGTTTGTAATAGCGGCGATAGTAATCGCAGAATGCAACCAGGTTGCCATGCTCGAGGATTACACCTTTAGGCACGCCTGTTGATCCCGAGGTGTAAAGTAGGATAAATGCGCTATTCTGGGTAATTACAGGAGCAACTGCGCTTTCGTTGAAAGGAAGAGCAGCCATTTCGTCGGTATAGATGACCTTGCCGTCATAGTCGGTGAGAAGGCCGCGCAACTCGCGGTCGGCGATGAGCAGGGTTGCGTTGCTGTCCTTGACCATGAAGTTGAGACGCTCTTGCGGATAACTCGGGTCGAGCGGTTGATAGGCGGCACCGGCCTTGAGAACCGAGAGTGAGCACACGGGCATCATCTCGCTGCGGCCAATGAGAATGCTCACCACGCTTGCTTCGATGTTAGAGGCGATGCGGTCGGTCATTTCATCGAGCTGCTGGTATGATATCTGGCGGTCTTTGAAATCTACCGCAATGTTGTCGGGGTAGGTCTTGGCCGTTTTCTTGAAGAGAGACACGATAGTTTCCTCTTCGTTCACGGCATGCATTGTGCTGCCGGCATTGAAACTATCTAGTTGAGCTATTTGGTCAACATTGACGAGCTCCATGTCGTCAACTTGCTCTTTAATGGTCATTTCGTTGAGCACCACGTTGAGCGATTCGCACAGCTGCTTGATGATTTCGTCGCTATGCAATGCGGCGTCCCATTCGACTTTTAATGAAGTGCCGTCAACAGTCAGCGCGATGTTGATGTATTGTGGGATTTCGATATGTTCGGTGAGAAGTGCGACTTGGGGATTGATGCCCAGCTCGCTCACCACCTCGTCGAGTGTTGCTGCCTGTGCTGCGGCACCTTCGATTTTCTCCTTCGCGGCGGCTGTGAGTTGTGCAACGGTTTTGGTTTCTTTCAAGTCGATATATACAGGAACCAGTTTGCCGTTGGCGTTAGTTACAAGCAGGGCTTCTTCGCTTGCGGTGAAATTAGCCAGGGTGTAAGCTAATGCTGCTACCAGTTCTTCTTGCTGTGCTTGGCGGGTGAGAACAGCGTTGACGGTGCGGGCTCCGCTTCTATTGCTGTCAAACACGTCGGCAATGGGCTGTGATTCTACTTCGGTTGCTGCTCCCACAGCCTGTTCATACCATTTTAAGTCGTTCATATTTTTAGTTATTTTATGTTGAACATACGGTCAAAGTGGGTGATTGTGAGTACTTCCATGACGTTGGATTGTACGTCCAAGAGTGTGACATCTCCGCCATTGGCTTTGCAGCTCTTGCGCACCATGAGCAGCAGACGCAGTCCCGAACTTGCAATATAGTCCATTTCGCTGCAGTTGATAGTCACGTTTTTGATATTGTTGTCGAGTAAAGACATTAGTTCTGATGTTACTTGTCCTGATGCTACTGTGTCAAGGCTTCCCTTGAGGGTAACAACTAGTCCGTCTTCGTTTTTGATGATTTCTGTTGTCATAATTTTTAAATTTATTAGAGCTTAAAATTTACAGGTTATACATTACATATTGCAAAGTTAATAAAAAAATAGCAACCACAACACATATTTATAAATAAAAAATCAACCTTGGTGCACAAGGTTGATTTGTAATGGGGAATGTGCATGTAAAACTAATACACTTTCACTTTGGCGGTTTGTGTTCCGCATTTCACAATGTAAATGCCAGGAGTGAGGTTTATTGTGTTTCTTGTTGTGCCGGCAAGTGCTCCGCTTGTGGTGTATATGCTAGCATCTGCTGGTGCTCCTGTGATATTGATTACGCCTTTACCGCCCTTGATGACAGCAATGTCGTTGTTGCTTAAATCCTGCACATCGCTTGTGTTGCCGTAACAGTCAATACGCAGGCAATCGAAGTTCCAGGGAGCGCTGATTGACTTCACCTTTATGGTGTGTTTGCCTTTCTTCAACAGCACATTGCGATAGTCGGGGTCGTCATGGCAAATTGATGACTGGTCGTTATTACCGCCTGACTTTGACCACACCCACAGCGTGTCGGTTTTTTCCTTTCCGTTGAGTGTGCTTGTCCATCGTTCGGGATGAGACTTGATTGTGTTGAAATTAGTGCCTCGTGACTGGTAGGCGTCGGGCGCGACAGGGCGAGCAGTCTGGGTGGTAGTGAGGTTTGCTCCGTCGAGCGAAATCACCATTGCTCCGGCGTAGTGTTTGGGCCAGTTGAGCGCAGGTTCGTTTTCTACGATGTAGCTGTTATTCCCTGGCACACATCCTGTTGCTGCGGCGTTACCCCATTCTTTCCATGGAGCTGCATGCTTGACGAAAATGTTGGCGAGAAGATCCTCTTTTGCTTCGAATGTGTAGGTGAACCAACTTCCCCAGTAGTCTTCGGCCATAGCACGGGTTATTGTTTTAGACTCCGAGTCCAGGAATGCACCGTTATATACTTGCCAGTTGCTCCCCATGTCGTAGATTCCCCAGCCGTTTTCCAGCAGCTGGTAGGCAGTGATGTTGACTCCGTCATTGTCGGTGCGGTAATCGCTGCCTGCGGTAGTGTTGCGCGAACCGTATGATATGCCTTGTCCGCCCTGGTCGTAATCTTCGGCCTCGATGTTGTAGGTCCTTCCTCCTTCAAGTTGGCGTCCTTCGCTGTGAAGAAGCAGGAAAATCTCTTTCCATTCCTTGACACCGATGATGTCAAGATACGGGTCAAGCACTTCGCTCTCGCGCTCGGTGCCAGCGGCCTCCCACACATACCACACAGGTTTCTTGCCTCCGGGGTTGGTTTCGTCGTCGGGGTAGAAGTGCAGGCCTATGCGCAGGCCGTCTTCCACACGGTTGTCCATCCAGTTGTGCCACATGAATGCGTCAATACCGGGAAGTGCATTGGTCTTTTTCCATGCCCAAGCACCGCCTGCAGCCTGGTTGGCAAGATCGGTGTCGCTATAAGAAGGCGAGTTTGTGCCGTTCTCCGAGAGGAAAAGCTTGCGTTTCACGCTGCCGTTCATCATGTTCTCGGGTTGTAGTATCCACTCGTTGATAACCTCAAGGTTCTTGAATGTGACATATTTGCTGTCCATGTCGTTGGTTGATAAAGCATCGTCAATCCAGAACTTGGGTCGCGTGAGATTCTGTGGGTAGGGGTGTTGCGCCACGCCCCACAGGAAATCACCTTCTACCCTCGACATCTGAACTAAATGTTCGAGCATTGTCTTGGTGGGGTAGTTGCCTCCGCTAGTTGTTGTCCAGTTATGGGTGAAAGATCCCATGATAGAGGCGTGCTGGTCATACTGACGCACGATGTTGTAGCACAGTCGCATCGATTTCAAGTAGGTGTCGGTATATACCTGCTCGGGTTGCGACCCCATGTTGGTCCATGTGGATCCCATGTCCACCTCGTTGTGCATGATCCAGTGGTTGATGCGGCCGTGACCAGTGCCGTTGTAGCGGCTGGCAAAGTATTCAAGCACTGCGGCATAGGCGTTGATGCTCTCTATCGTGGTCATGTTGGGCATGGTGTAGTAACCGCCCGTGTTCTCGGGGTGGCAGAACACCTTGCTCAACGACGGATCTACCGAGTTGGGGGTGATGAGCACGATGGCCGACACTGCAATGTCGTGCTGCTCATAGAATGACAGGTGCCAGTCCCATGACGCAATCTCGTCCCCGTTCAGATAATACTTCTGTCCGTTGTAGATGTATTCAATGTTTTTAGCATAGACGGGTGACTTGGCGATGTACCAGTTCATCACCATGTTGCAGGTGATATTGTGTGCGTCGAGGTCAACAAGGTCTTGCATATAAACTGCGCCCAGTCCTGCTCCCACGCCTTTCTTGTTCTTCGGTATGAGCTCGGAGGGAGAGGAAAGGGCAGGGGCAGAGTCGGCATATCGTGCGTGAGAAGCAAGCACGTCGGTGCCTGTCGTTGCTTCAACAATAGCCCACCGCGACAATATGCGGTCATACCCTATTTCATCATAGGTGGTCTTGCGGTCCAATGTGAGGCTGAATCGGTTGTTATCAATGGGAATTCGCAGCCTAAAAGACTGGGTTTCGGTAACATCCTCGGCAGGAGTCACCTCGACCAGGGCAAATTGCCCGTCGCCGGGACACTGGCCAGAGATGGTGACCTTGTCGGCGCTGACATCCACGCGCTCAACTGTGCACGGGTAAGTAGCTTCCATGTAGTTTGTGATATTCTGCGCCATTTCGGTTTTGCCGGCATGAGACACACCGCATGTGGTGAGCAGAAATGCAAGTAATAAAGTCTTGAATTTCATTATGTATGGTTTATAGAGGTTGTTGTTAAATTGTTGTTTTTGCAAAAGTACAAAAAAATCATTAGATACACAACATCTTCTAGTAATGGCCCGCTACTCACACGTCTTGATATGTCTTACGGGTATTTCTTACGTCAGCTCGTGTAAAGAAAATTTGAATAAATTTGCACACTTGATATATTTGTATTACCTTTGCACTTTGTTTTTCAATTAATTTGTTTGTCATTTAGTTAATTGAATCCACTATTGACCAATAACATAAAACTTTATAAGATATGAATACAAATTACATTCCGGATTCAGAACTTATCATCAACTCTGATGGTTCTATTTTTCACATACATCTTCGCCCAGAGCAGCTCACCGACAATATTATAGTGTGCGGCGACCCCGGTCGTGTCAACATGATTGCCAGCTACTTCGATACCCAAGACTTTGAGGTGTCAAGTCGTGAGTTCCACACCATAGGCGGTACATATAAGGGCAAACCCATCATGGCGTTGTCGCACGGCATTGGCCCCGACAACATAGACATCGTGATGACCGAGCTCGACGCGCTTGCTAATGTTGACTTTGAGACTCGCATGCCTCGCAAGGAGCATCGCACTCTCAACATCGTGCGCATCGGCACTTCTGGCGGTCTGCAACCTTACGTGCCCGTAGGCACTGCTGTTATTGCTGATAGAGCTCTCGGTTTTGATGGTGTGCTCAACTACTATGCCGACCGCAACGCTAATTGCGACTTGGACTTTGAAAAGGCATTCTGCAAGCATGTTCAGTGGAACGAGCTTTTTGCTAAACCTTATGTAGTTGAAGCCAACCAGGAACTCGTTGAGAAGATAGGTCGCGACGACATGGTTCGCGGTTACACTATCTCGGCTGTTGGTTTCTATGGCCCCCAGGGACGCAAGGTTCGTCTTGATCTTGCTGAACCAGAACTTAACAGACGCATTGGTACATTTGAGTGGGAAGGCCGCCACATCACCAACTATGAGATGGAAGGTGCTGCTCTCCAAGGTCTCGCAAAACTTCTCGGACATCGTGCGATGACAGTATGCTCTATTATTGCTAACCGCGTAGCAACATCGGCCAACCCCAACTACAAGACTGCTGTCAACGATCTCGTGAAGACCGTTATTGAGCGTCTGCTGGCTGACTGATAGCAAGATACAGTATAAAAAAGGTTGCTTGAATCCAAGCAACCTTTTTTTACGTCTTAAATGATTGAAGAGCATCAATTCACAACAAACCCACGAAGTCCCTCTGGCATCATCCTATTATAACTATAGGCTCTAGCCATTTGTTTTATTAAGTCCACGGTTGACTTGCGTGGCATGACTGGTTGTTGCACTTTGCTACCCTCCTTTTGTAATTGAGTAGAGGTTTTTTGCATAGGCAGTTTATTTTAGTGATTACATTCTTATAACGTAACTATAACTGCTATATTTTATAAACTATGCAAAAAAAATACATTTTAATCTTTTTTCACAACATCACCTTTTTCGGTGGAGGCGGTGGGGTGCAAATTTCATCAAGATATTGCTCTTGTCAACGCCGTTTTATCACAATCGACAAGATTATCATTGCCGTTAAGGCCCAAGTATAATACAAGTAAGGAAGGAATGCAACAGGTGCTACTTGACTCAAACTCGCAGCAAGCAAAGCCTGTGCGCCATAGGGTATCATGCATTGCACCACGCATGCACTTGTGTCAAGCAGGCTTGCTGTCTTGCGGGGCTCAACGCCGAATTCGCTGCTTATCTTGCGTGAAATTTCACCCACTGTGAGTATGGCTATTGTATTGTTGGCTGTGCACACATTCACGAGTCCCACCAGCACTGACACGCACACCTGTGCTCCGCGGCTTCCTCTCACCACGTGATTAGTCAGCTGCTCGATTATATAAGTGATTCCGCCATTGTGGCTAATTAGTTTGAGTAGTCCTGCGGCAAGCAGAGTCACTATGATCAAATCGCTCATACCCGTGATGCCACTGCCCATGAGCGTGCACATTGTCATTATTGCGTCACCTTGCAAGAAAAATGCAATCGTCATGCAGCACAGTATTCCCAAAGACAAGACCACCAGCACGTTAACGCCCAGTGCGGCTGTCGCTATCACAACCAGATAGGGCAACACTAGCCACCACGTGCGGTCGCCTCCCGGGACAGTAGCCAATGTCGAAGACTCGCCCTGCACAAAATATACCGCAAGGGCAATCAATGCTGCCGGCAAAGCTATGCGCAGATTTGTCCTGAACTTATCGCTCATTTTCACACCTTGGCTACGTGTTGCGGCTATCGTCGTGTCGCTGATGAATGATAGGTTGTCGCCAAAAAACGACCCGCTAAGCACCACGCTCACGTAGAATGCCACATTGCCATCGCCCGCCTCGGCTAGCTGGCATGCAAATGGAGTCAAGGCTACGATTGTGCCCACCGAGGTGCCTATCGACATGGAGATGAAACATGTGACAAGAAACAGTCCAGGCAAAACAAACCACTGCGGCAGGCTATTGAGCGTGAGGTTAACAGTCGCATCCACAGCGCCGATGCCCTTGGCCAGCCCAGAGAAAGCTCCGGCCAGGATAAATATCCATATCATGTAGATGATGTTGGCATTGGCTGCACCTTGCGAGAAAATGTTGATGCGCTCTTGAAGTTTCACTCCGGTGGTGGTGACCATTGCCCATGCAGCGGCCACGATAAATGCTATCGACAATGGCATTTTGTAGAAATCACCTATCGCCAGCGACACTGCTACATACATGAGCAAGAACACGACTATGGGCGATAGTGCCAGCAGTCCATGTGAGTGCGATATACCTTTATTTCCTTCTGGTTTGTATTCAGTCATAGCTTTCCCATTTGTAGTTGTGTCACAAAATTACTAAATTTTGAACAATTCAGCAAAATAATTTTGCAACATCAAGCAATTATCATTAACTTTACACTTTATTTTACATCAATACCTGAGCAAATATGTACGAACCTTTAGCCGAGCGCATGCGTCCCAAGTCGCTCGATGATTACATAGGACAAAAACATCTCGTGGGTGATGGTGCAGTGCTCCGGCGCATGATCGAGAGCGGCAACATATCCTCGTTCATCTTGTGGGGTCCTCCGGGAGTGGGAAAAACCACTCTTGCCCGCATCATAGCCGAGCAGACACAAGTCCCGTTCTATACCTTGAGCGCTGTCACCTCGGGTGTTAAAGACGTGCGTGATGTGCTCGACCGATGCAAGGCCGATGCCGTGAGCGTGTTCTCCAAAGGGCGCCCGGTCCTTTTCATCGACGAGATACATCGGTTCAACAAGTCGCAGCAAGACTCTCTGCTAGGCGCTGTGGAGCAAGGCATTGTCACGCTCATCGGAGCCACTACCGAGAACCCGTCGTTTGAGGTGATCAGACCATTGCTGTCGCGAGCGCAAGTGTATGTGCTCAATCCGCTTGAAGACGAAGACCTGCTCAACTTGCTTAATCGCACAGTGGGCGAAGACAAGATATTCAAGGAGCGTGAGGTTAAGATCGAAGAAACCACTGCTCTGCTTCGCTACGCAGGCGGTGATGCACGCAAGTTGCTTAATATACTTGACCTTATCATGCAGTCGCTTGCCGTGAACGAGCCGTTTGTTATCAACGACAAGATTGTGACCGAACGACTCCAACAAAATCCCATGGCGTTTGACAAGAACGGCGAGATGCACTATGACATCATCTCGGCCTTCATCAAGTCGATACGCGGCAGCGATCCGCAAGCCGCTGTTTACTGGCTTGCCCGGCTCATTGCAGGCGGCGAGGATCCCAAGTTCATCGCCCGCAGGCTTTGCATATCGGCTGCCGAAGACATAGGACTTGCCAATCCCAACGCATTGCTGCTGGCCAACGCCACATTCGATGTCATCAGCAAGATAGGCTGGCCCGAGGGACGTATCCCTTTGAGCGAGTGTACCATATATCTGGCTTCGTCACCCAAGAGCAACAGCGCCTACATGGCTATCAACGATGCGTTGGCATTTGTAGAGAGCACGGGCAATGCTCCGGTGCCATTGCACTTGCGCAATGCCCCCACAAAACTCATGGCAAAACTAGGATATGGCGCCGACTACAAATACGCCCACGACTATCCCGGACACTTCGTCAACCAGCAATACATGCCCGACTCCGTCCAGGGAACCCAGTTGTGGACCCCTCAGCCCAACCCTGCCGAAGCAAAAATGGCATCTCATTTAGCTTCACTATGGACTCCGCAGGCCCCGCATGACGACAACTCATGAGTGTGTCCAAGTTGCTCGTTTTTGTTAGGATTTTGAAAAATCAATAAAATTGAGTAACTTTGCACAAAATATTGACTTTTTTATGGATAAGATAAGAAACTTCTGCATTGTTGCCCACATTGACCACGGCAAGAGCACGCTTGCCGACCGACTGCTGGAATATACCAACACGGTTGCGGGCAAGGACATGCAGGCCCAGGTGCTCGACGATATGGACCTGGAACGTGAGCGTGGCATTACAATCAAGAGCCATGCCATCCAGATGGACTATATGCTCGACGGCACAAAATATACGCTCAACCTGATTGACACCCCGGGACACGTCGACTTCTCTTACGAGGTGTCGCGCTCTATCGCTGCATGCGAGGGCGCATTGCTCGTGGTGGATGCCACCCAGGGCGTTCAGGCTCAGACTATCTCTAACCTCTATATGGCCATTGACAATGGTCTCGAGATAATCCCTGTTATCAATAAGATTGACATGGATAGCGCTCACCCCGACGAGGTTGAGGACGAGATCGTTGATTTGCTGGGCTGTGACCCGGGAGACATAATCCGTGCAAGTGCACGCACAGGAATCGGTATTCCAGAGATCATGGAGGCTATCGTGAAACGCATTCCTGCACCCAAAGGTGACCCTAAGGCTCCCCTGCAGGCATTGATTTTCGACTCGGTGTTCAATCCGTTCCGTGGCATCATTGTTTATTTCAAGATTCTCAATGGCTGCATCAAGAAGAACGACTTCGTCAAGTTTGTCAACACTGGCAAGGAGTATAATGTCGATGAAATGGGTGTACTCAAGTTGCAGCTAGCTCCACGCAATGAGTTGAGCGCAGGCAATGTGGGTTACATCATTTCGGGTATCAAGAACTCCGTTGAGGTGAGAGTGGGTGATACCATCACCCATGTGAGCCAGCCTTGCGACAGCGCAATCGCTGGTTTCCAGGAGGTGAAACCCATGGTGTTTGCCGGTGTTTATCCCATCGAGCCCGAGGATTTTGAGAACCTGCGTGCTTCGCTCGAGAAATTGCAACTCAACGATGCCGCTCTCACATTCACTCCCGAGTCGTCGGTGGCGCTAGGATTCGGTTTCCGTTGCGGCTTCCTCGGCCTTCTCCACATGGAGATTGTGCAGGAACGACTCAGCCGTGAGTTCAACATGGAGGTTATCACCACTGTGCCCAACGTGTCTTACAAAGTATATGACAAGAAGGCCGTGATGACCGAGGTGCACAACCCCGCAGGTCTGCCCGATGTCGCTGTGATAGAAAGGATTGAAGAACCTTATATACGTGCATCTATCATCACCCTTGCCGACTTCATGGGTCCCATTATCACCCTGTGTCTGGGCAAACGTGGCGAGCTGGTTAAGCAAGAATACATCTCGGGCAATCGCCTTGAACTCACGTTTGACATCCCGCTGGGTGAGATTGTGATTGACTTCTACGACAAACTGAAGTCAATAAGCAAGGGGTATGCATCGTTTGACTACTTCATCAGCGGTTACCGAGACTCAAAGCTCATCAAGCTCGACATCTTGCTCAATGGTCAGCCTGTTGACGCATTGAGCGCTCTCACTCACGTTGACAATGCTGTGACTCTGGGCCGTCGCATGTGCGAGAAACTCAAGGAATTGCTGCCGCGTCAGCAATATGATATCGCCATCCAGGCTGCTATTGCCGGCAAGATTGTGGCGCGTGAGACTGTGAAGCAGGTGCGTAAGGATGTGACTGCCAAGTGCTATGGCGGTGACGTGAGCCGCAAGCGCAAACTGCTTGAAAAACAGAAGGCTGGTAAGAAACGCATGAAACAGATAGGTAACGTGCAAGTGCCGCAGAAGGCATTCCTTGCCGTTCTCAAACTCGACTGACACTTCACTACGATACGCTTCGCTACGATACGCTTCGCGGTGCTCGCTACGATGACGATGACATTGTTGGCGCAAACTTATTGCAACAGTGTTATTGTAGCGAGCACCGCGAGCGTATCGTAGCGTAGCGAAGCGAAGCACCGCGAGCGTTTTGTCACACCTCTACCTTGATGCAAATTTTCTTGATCGTTCCTTCTCCTATGATTGGAGCATGTGCATCAAGGGGAGTCATGATGCATAGTTCGCTGGGATGCAGAGTGAAATGGGTGAGTGGTGTGTCGTTGTAGAACGCGATGTCACGCTCGGTCGAGTAGGGCGTTACCACCTTGCCAAGTTTATGCAGTGGTAACCAACCCATCATTTCGTCACGGTCAACAGGCACATGGATGTCGATATAGTTACGGTGCACTTCCAGCACTTGCTGGTCTATGTGTTTCATCGACGGAGTCTCCACATTGGCCCACACGCCATCTTCAATGTCAACCCTGCTCACACCAGTCTGATGAATGGTTGCATAATTGTCACGCAACCATTGCAGTGCGGTTTTCATCTTGGGGTATATTGCCTCAAGAGCCGCTGTATCATTAATCTTTGCTACTATCATACTGCAAAGTTAGTGATTATTTGCTATTCTATGTGTTGTTCTCAAATTTTTTTTCTGCTAGGAGAGGAGTAGCAGGCTAGGTGAACCGCCTTATTGCATCGTAACCGGTCTGGCTCTCTTCCGACGGTCTTGCGACCATCGGTTACGATGCAGTGCGGCCTCTGTCGAGGCCGATTTTGCAGATGACTCTTTGTCCGACGGTCTTCGACCGCCGGTTACGATGCAGTGTGGCCTCTGCCGAGGCCGATGTGGTGATGGTGTTACTTTCCGACGTTCTGGCGACTTGTCCGACGGTCTGGCGACCATCGGTTACGATGCAGTGCGGCCTCTGTCGAGGCCGATATGGTGATGGTGTTACTATCCGACGGTCTGGCGACCATCGGTTACGATGCAGTGTGACGGGTTCTCCGTCAATTTGCTGGTTGGGACGTGTTGCTGTCTGGTGGTCTGGCGACTTGTCCGACGGTCTGGCGACCATCGGTTACGATGCAGTGCGACGGGTTCCCCGTCAAGTATGATTCACTTTAAGGCAGGTTCGATACTGTTGGTGCTCAATGGGGGACGGCTAGGGTTGTGATGTAGGCGATGTAGGCGGTGGAACCGCCTTATTGCATCGTAACCGGCGGACGCAGTCCGTCGGAGAGGTGTATATAAAACTAACGGCCTCGGAGGGGCCGCACTGAAATCACTCATGTTTACCCTCTCGTTTTTCATCTTTTTCTTCCTTCGTCTTTCGTTTTTCGTCAAATTGTTGTATCTTTGTATTTTGTTTAGAAGATAACGATACATGGCAACGATATTAAATATAGAAACTTCGACAGAGGTGTGTTCGGTGGCCCTTACTTGTGAGGGGCAAGTGCTTGAACATCACGAGAATTACGACGGGCAGACTCATGCCACGCTTTTGAGTGCATATGTTAAGGATGCGCTCGACTATGTGCGCACGCGTGAGCTCACTCTTGATGCTATTGCTGTGAGCATGGGCCCCGGCAGTTACACTGGGCTCCGCATTGGTTTGAGCGAGGCAAAGGGGTTGGCCTTCGGCATGGAAGTGCCTCTCATCGGCGTGAACACGCTGCAACTGCTTGTGGTGAGCACGATATTTAATAATTTCTTTGACGAGGACGACATTTTGTATGTCCCCATGATCGACGCTAGGCGCATGGAGGTTTACACTGCTGCTTATAACTCGGCACTGCAAGCTGTCATAGAACCGCAAGCCATGATTATCGACGAAAATTCGTTCAGCGACATTCTTGCCGAGCACAAGGTGGTGTTCATGGGCAACGGGTCAAACAAGGTGCGCGAGGTCATCAAGCATCCTAATGCAGTGTTTGTTGACGGCATCAAACCGGTTGCACTCGAAATGATGGCACTTGCCGAGAAAGCCTTCCGAGAGTCTGATTTCATTGATGTGGCTTACTCAACGCCGCTTTATCTGAAGGAATTTCAAGCAACAACTCCAAAGAAAAAGGTGTTATAACCACACTATGGGGAGAAAATGGTTTATAATGCCAAAAAAAATGCTTAACTTTGCACTTTTATTGAAGTAATTATATGTTGACTTACAACTCACAACTGAAACAACTCATCTTACCCGAGTATGGCCGCAATGTTCACCAGATGGTAGAGCATTGCATGTCGTTGCCCGACCGCGACGAGCGTAACAGGTGTGCACACACCATTATTGCCATCATGGATAATATGTTTCCGGAGAATAGGGTAGAGGCTGACTATAAACACAAGCTGTGGGACCATCTGGCCATCATGAGCGAGTTTGAACTGGATATTGACTATCCCTATGAGATTGTGCGCAAGGACAATCTTGACAGTCGTCCCGAACCGATGGATTATCATCTGGAACCCATCAAATACCGCCACTATGGCAAAATCATTGAGCGCATGATTGAGCGTGCGGCTCAATATCCCGAGGGGGAAGAGCGTGACACCCTGGTGATGCTCCTTGCTAACCACATGAAGAAACTCATCTTCCAGATTAACAAAGAGGACGTGGAGGATGCAAAGATATTCAAGGACCTGTACTACTATTCAGGCGGAAAGATAAAACTGAATGTAGATACCCACAGCCTGCATGAGTTCAAAGAGGCTCCGCAGCAGGGTGGTTCTAAAAAGAAGAAAAAGAAATGATATTGCGCGATGACATATTGTGCATAGGTCGCTACAACAAACCTCACGGCGTGAACGGCGAGATTTCGGCATCGCTTGATGTGGACTTTGAATTTTTGCGCAATTTCTCCTGTCTCATCAGCGAGATTGATGGCATCTACGTCCCCTTCTTTGTTGAGTCTAGCCGTGCCAAGTCGGCCGTGTCGGCACTGATAACCATCGATGGCATTACCAACGAGCGCGAGGCAACACTGCTTGTGAATAAAGATATCTATGTGAGAAAAGATGAATATGAGTCAATCTCTAGCGATGAAGACTGCGATGAGATGCCCATTGATTATTTCATCGGTTTTACACTGTATTCCCAGGAAGGCGCGAGAGTGGGTGAGATTATTGATGTGGACGATGCGACCGAGAACGTGCTGTTCATTGTTGAGACACCCGAAGGCGATGAGGTGGATATACCTGCTGCCGACGAGCTGGTGACTGACATTGACATGGATGGTGAAAGCATCACGATGTCGTTGCCCGAGGGTTTGTTAGATATTTAACTTGACAGAAACAAATAAATTTAATAAGGATATGAAAGAATTTGATGATAACGACGCGATTAAGTTTATTCGCAACCAGGTTCCCGAAAGTGCAGCATGCAGTGAGGATGATTTGCTGTTGCTCGTAGATACCATGTTTGACTATTTCGACTCGCTCAGCGATGACGCCCCCGACGAGGCGTTTGACACTGAGGCGGTGGTAGCCTATGTGAAAAAGCAGTTGCAACGTGACTCTGACAACATGATTCCGCAAGAAATGGTTGAAAGCATCGTTGTGGCTGAACTCGACTATGAAGATTCGCTAGACGATTGATAATGACATGAGATATTTAAAGTATATATTAGCAGTCCTGGTCGTTGCCCTCTCGGTGCCGACCATTCATGCTAAAAAGAAGGTGGTGGATATCTATGAACTCACATTTGATGAGAACCTAGAGACTCCAATCCCGGCTAACGACAATATTGCTGAACGCATTGTCCAGTTCCAGGGAGTCGTGGCCGAGAAACTGTATGAGAAGAACCCTAACACCTGGACTATGCGTGACGGTGAAGTGATCATGATGACTTTTCCTGCAAGCCAGTTGTTTGCGCCCAATGACACCGTGTTGACCGAGGTGGGCAAGGTGGCATTGAAACCATTGCTGCCTTTCCTTAAGACCCCCGGGCTTTACAAGATGCTGTTGCTCATGCACAGTGATGACACTGGCAGCGACGAATACACAATGGAACTGACACGTTGCCGCGTGAATGCCGTGTATGACTGGATTGATGCCAACGGGTCGGTTGACTTTGTTGTCCCCTATGCACTAGGAGCCACAACACCAAGTGTTGATGACAAAGGCATGGAAATTCCAAATGACTCAATGGAAAACCGCAAGAAAAATCGTCGCTTGGAGATTTATCTTGTGCCTGAAGAGAGCATGATGGAGCTTGCCAAGAAAGGCAAGATTGACTTGAAAATATTGAACATAAAAAAATAACGATATAAAAGAAAATGGCAAAAGAGTTGAAAAACTTGACCAAGAGAGCTGAAAACTACTCTCAATGGTACAACGAACTAGTAGTGAAGGCCGACCTTGCAGAGCAGTCGGCAGTGCGTGGCTGTATGGTAATCAAGCCTTATGGTTATGCAATATGGGAGAAAATGCAGCGCGAACTTGACAATATGTTCAAGGAGAGCGGAGTGCAGAATGCTTATTTCCCCTTGCTCATTCCCAAGTCATTCTTGAGCAAAGAAGCCGACCATGTTGAGGGTTTCGCAAAGGAGTGTGCTGTTGTTACCCACTATCGTCTCATGAACGATCCCGCAGGCAATGGTGTCGTGGTTGACCCCGCTGCTCGTCTTGAGGAGGAACTTATCATTCGCCCCACATCAGAGACTATCATCTGGAACACTTATCGCAACTGGATTAACTCTTACCGCGATCTTCCTTTGCTCGTGAACCAGTGGGCTAACGTGTTCCGTTGGGAAATGCGCACACGCTTGTTCCTGCGCACTGCTGAATTCTTGTGGCAAGAAGGTCACACTGCTCATGCAACTAAAGACGAGGCTCAAGACAAGGCAATCGAGATGCTCAATGTGTATGGCGACTTCGCCGAGCGTTTCATGGCTCTTCCCGTTGTTAAGGGTGTGAAGACAGCCAACGAGCGTTTTGCAGGTGCGTTAGAGACCTACACCATCGAGGCAATGATGCAAGACGGCAAGGCTCTGCAGAGCGGTACATCTCACTTCCTCGGCCAGAACTTTGCAAAGGCATTTGACGTTAAGTTTATCAACAACGAGAACCAGCTTGAATATGTTTGGGCTACTTCATGGGGCGTATCTACTCGCTTGATGGGTGCTCTCATCATGACTCACAGCGATGACAATGGTCTCGTGCTTCCTCCCAAGTTGGCTCCCATTCAGGTGGTTATTGTGCCTGTTTACAAGAATGCCGAGCAGCTTGCACAGGTTGATGAGGTTGTTAACCCCATCGTGGCTAAACTCAAAGGCATGGGCGTATCGGTTAAGTATGACAATGCCGATAACAAGCGTCCTGGCTTCAAATTTGCCGACTATGAACTTAAGGGTGTACCTGTTCGCCTCGTGCTGGGTGCCCGCGACATCGAGGCTGGTACAGTCGAGGTGATGCGTCGTGACACGCTCGAGAAACAGACTGTGGCTCTTGAGGGTATCGAGGAATATGTTAAGAACTTGCTTGACGAGATACAGAACAACATTTTCACCAAGGCCCTCAACCACCGTGAGTCGATGACCTATAAGGTTGACACATGGGAAGAATTCAAGGCACAGATAGAGAAGGGTGGTTTCATTCTTGCTCACTGGGACGGCACTACCGAGACCGAGGAGAAAATCAAGGAGGAGACAAAGGCGACAATCCGCTGCATCCCCATGGACGCTGAAGATGAACCCGGCAAGTGCATCTACACTGGCAAACCCAGTGCTCGTCGCGTGATCTTCGCTCGCAATTATTGATGCCCAAATCGTTAAAAATCGTAATATAAAACGGTGCTCTGAGGGGAGGTTTTCTCCCCGCAGAGCACTTTGCAATAATGTAAGAATTGGTTAGATGATTTCTATACAAGGATTGAACGTTGAGTTCGGCAGCCAGGTGTTGTTGAAGGATATTAACTATGTCATCAACAAGCGTGACCGCATTGCTCTTGTGGGCAAGAACGGTGCTGGCAAATCAACTATGCTGAAGATAATAGCCGGTTTGCAAAGCCCCACCAGTGGAGTAGTGGCAAGGCCTGTCGATATAACCATAGGATATTTGCCCCAGCAGATGGTGCTCACCGATTCTTTGACTGTGCTTGAAGAAGTGAACAAGGCGTTCAGTCACGTGCACGAACTCGATGAGACAATAAATCGACTTAACGCTGAACTTCTCGAACGCACCGACTATGAGAGCGAGTCTTATCAAGAACTCATCGACCTGCTGTCGCTCAAGACCGAGGCTCGCACAATGATGCAGAGCGAAAATATCGATGCTCAAATCGAGAAAACACTCATCGGCTTAGGCTTTGCACGCACCGACTTCAATAGGCCCACTAATGAATTTAGCGGCGGCTGGCGCATGCGCATTGAACTGGCTAAAATACTGCTGCTCAATCCCGATGTGCTCTTGCTCGATGAGCCGACTAACCACCTTGACATTGAATCAATACAGTGGTTGGAGTCATTCCTGACCACCCGCAATGGCTCGCTGGTGCTGGTGTCTCACGACCGTGCTTTCATCGATAATGTAACAACCCGCACCATAGAAATCTCCCTGGGACGAATCTATGACTACCAGGTCAACTATTCGCACTTCGTAGAACTGCGAAAGGAACGCCTTGAGCAACAACGCCGTGCCTACGAAAACCAGCAGAAACTCATTCACGATACCGAGGACTTTATCGAGAAGTTTCGCTATAAGGCAACTAAAGCCGTGCAGGTGCAAAGCCGCATCAAGCAGCTTGAGAAGATAGAGCGTATAGAGGTTGACGAGGTTGATAACTCGAGACTGCGACTTAAATTCCCGCCAGCACCACGCTCGGGTGACTATCCTGTGATTGCCGACGAAGTGCGCAAGGATTATGGAACGTTGAATGTGTTCCACAATGTCACTTTTACAATCAAACGTGGCGAGAAAGTTGCATTTGTGGGCAAGAATGGTGCTGGAAAGACTACGCTCGTGAAGTGTATCATGAACGAGATTGAGCACTCGGGCGAGTTGAAGATAGGACACAACGTCAAGATAGGTTATTTCGCTCAAAATCAAGCACAGTTGCTTGATGGTGAGATAACGGTCTTTGACACTATCGACCGCGTGGCTGTGGGCGACATACGCACTCGCATCAACGACTTGCTAGGTGCGTTTATGTTTGGCGGCAAGGCAAGTGAGAAAAAGGTGAAGGTGTTGTCGGGTGGGGAGAAAAGCCGTCTCGCAATGATAAAACTATTGCTTGAACCTGTCAATTTCCTTATACTTGACGAACCCACTAATCACCTCGACATGCGCACAAAAGACATCCTCAAAGATGCTATCCGTGACTTTGACGGAACTGTAGTCGTTGTTTCGCACGACCGTTATTTCCTTGACGGACTTGTTGATAAGGTCTATGAATTCGGTGGGGGTGTGGTTAAGGAACACCTGGGCGGCATCTACGATTTCTTGGAGAAGAAGAAACTTGACTCACTCCAACAGCTTGAAACCAAGGATGTTGTAAAAAAAGAAAATGCCGATAACACTCCATCAACTGGCAAACTCAGTTACATGGAACAGAAAGAGCGTGATCGCAAAGCAAAGCAAGCAGTGAAACGCGTCAAGCAGTTAGAAGAATTGATCAACGATCTTGAACAGAAAATCAAGGAAATCGAGGACGAGCTTGCAACAGGTTCATCAAGCGACCCCGATATTTACACTCGCCACGCTCAACTCAACACCCAGCTTGAAGAAACAATGCTAGAATGGGAAGAAGCAAGCGAACAACTCTCTTGATTGGAAGTGGATTGGGTAAATTTCTAGAACGAGCACTGCAAGTGCGTGTTGTGCGCTAGCAGCGCACAATAATTA
>JAGHSP010000038.1 GCA_018065815.1 Candidatus Sodaliphilus limicaballi
ACAGCTATAGGACTTTGTCTTGTGTTGCAGACTTATCCACTCTCGTAAGCCTTGGTATCAAGTTTCTGTACGTCGCGTCAGATGCTCGCCTACGGCTTCCTTCGGATTCCACCTCGCAATGGACACCCTTGCTTTCGGCTGTAGCCTTCCCACTGTTAGGGCGGCTTGGGGACTTGCACCCGTTAGAATACGTTCGTGCTGGGCGAACAACTAACTGCCGGCTGCACTGTTGCAGCTGGCAGTTAACGTAAGTAACATAACTAGAATATAACCAAATCATAACGAAAACACTCGTCCAACTGGATTTTATAGCCTTAAAAGTTGCCTATCTCGTTAATTTTTACGAAATTTGCAAATTAAAAGAAAATAAAACTTGATAATGGAAATAACTGCACAGCAACTTGCTGCAATGGTGGGCGGAACCGTAGATGGTGACAGCAACGTCGTCATCAATAATTACGCAAAAATTGAGGAAGCACAGGCAGGATGCCTCACTTTCCTCGCTAACCCCAAATACACTCATTTCATCTATGAGACCCAGGCTTCGGCAGTCCTGGTGCGCAATGACTTTAAGCCCGAGCAAGAAGTAAAGACCACACTGATTCGCGTCGAAGATCCTTACGCAACCCTGGCACATCTGCTCAACTACGTGAACAGCCTCATGCAACCCAAGCGTGTGGGCGTTGAGCAACCTGCTTTCGTCAGCGAGGGAGTGGAACTCCCCGAGGGCACTTACGTGGGTGCTTTTGCCTATGTAGGGAAAAATGTGAAACTAGGCAAGAACGTGAAAATCTACCCGCAGGTTTACGTGGGCGATGGTGTTGAGCTGGGCGACGATGTAATCCTCTACCCTGGCGTGAAAATATATCATGGCTGCAAGATTGGCAACCGCTGCATGATACACTCCGGCACAGTAATAGGCAGTGACGGTTTCGGACAAGCACCGCAAGCCGATGGCACTTTCCAGAAGATTGCCCAAGTGGGTATCGTCATCATCGAAGACGACGTGGAAATCGGCGCCAACACCACTATCGACCGAGCAACAATGGGTGCTACCGTCATAAAGAAAGGCGTGAAACTCGACAACCTCATCCAGGTGGCACACAACGTCGAGATCGGCGAGAACACTGTGATGGCTGCGCAAGTGGGTATCGCAGGCTCTACCAAGATTGGCCGCAATAACATGATCGGCGGACAGGTAGGTTTTGCTGGACACATCACTGTGGGCGACTACAACGGTATAGGTGCTCAAAGCGGTGTGCCTAATAGCGTGGGCGACAAGCAGCGTCTCCTCGGTGCTCCTGCTATCAACGCTCTCGAATTTGCGCGCCAGCAGGTTTACTTCAAGCGCTTAGGCGAGATGACTGCCGACATCAAGGCTCTCAAGAAGGAAATCGCTAAACTGCGTGACGAGAAAGAATAAAAATACAACAACGAAACATATATTAAAATCACAATGAAACAACGTACATTAAGCAGTGAATTTACGCTAAGCGGCAAGGGCCTTCACACTGGTCTTCACATTGATGCTACTTTCAAACCCGCCGAGGTAAATACAGGTTATGTATTCAAGAGAATCGACATGGAAGCACAGCCCACTATCGAGGCTGTTGCCGAAAACATAATTGAGACTACGCGCGGCACAGTGATTGCTGCACGCAGCAACAAAGAGGCACGCGTGAGCACTATCGAGCACGCACTCTCTGCCCTCTATGCAGCTGGCATAGACAACTGCCTCATCGAGGTGAATGCTCCCGAGCTCCCCATCCTCGACGG
This sequence comes from Candidatus Sodaliphilus limicaballi, assembly GCA_018065815.1. Taxonomy (GTDB): domain Bacteria; phylum Bacteroidota; class Bacteroidia; order Bacteroidales; family Muribaculaceae; genus Sodaliphilus; species Sodaliphilus limicaballi. The sequence continues at coordinate 1,777 of JAGHSP010000038.1, forward strand.
CAGCGCAATCGAGTATGTCAACAAGATTGAAGAAGTGGGCATCACCGAGCAAGAGGCCGAGAAAGAATTCTACATCGTGAAGCAACGCATCAAAGTCACCGACCCCGAGACAGGTTCGTCACTCATCATGCTCCCCGACGATGAATTCTCGGTTGATACAATGATCGAATTCAACTCACCCGTGCTCAACAACCAGTTTGCTTCGCTCGACTCAATGGATAACTTCAAGGACGAGATCGCTGCTAGCCGCACGTTTGTTTTCGTTCGTGAGGTTCTGCCTCTCGTCGAGCTCAATCTCATCAAGGGTGGAGATCTCGACAACGCTATCGTCATCCACGACACACCCATGAAGCAAGAAGAACTTGACAAACTTGCCGACCTCATGAAGGTTGACCACAAGAATGTAGAAGAATTAGGCTACCTCAACAACAAGCCTCTTGCTTTCCACAACGAGCCCGCACGCCACAAGCTGCTTGACCTCATCGGCGACCTTGCACTCATCGGCCGTCCCGTGAAAGGCCGCATCATAGCGACTCGCCCCGGACACACCATCAACTCTAAACTCACCAAGCAGATTCGCAAGGAACTCCGCGCCCAGAACATACAGGCTCCCGTCTATGATCCTAACGTAGCTCCTGTCTTCGACGTGAACAAGATCAGGACTATGCTCCCCCACCGTTTCCCGTTCCTCATGGTAGATAAGGTTATCGAAATCGGTGAGAACTACATCGTGGGCGTGAAGAATGTTTCAGGCAACGAGCCTTTCTTCACAGGACACTTCCCCACCGAGCCCGTTATGCCCGGTGTGCTGCAAGTTGAGGCTATGGCACAAGTGGGGGGCCTGCTCGTTCTCAGCCAGGTTGAAGAACCCGAACGCTACTCAACCTACTTCATGAAAATCGACAACGTGAAATTCCGTCAGAAGGTTGTTCCTGGCGACACCCTCATTTTCCACCTGTCATTCATGACTCCCATTAGGCGTGGCTGCGCAGTGATGAAGGGCTACGCATTCGTCGGCGAAAAAATTGTGAGCGAGGCTGAATTCATGGCACAAATCATTAAGAACAAATAACAAATACGTTTATATAGAATAATGGATTACAAAGAGTTACAACCACTTGCAAGCATTCATCCCGATGCAGTCATCGGCAAGGACGTCAAGATAGGCCCTTTCGTTACCATTGATGCAAATGTTGAGATCGGCGACGGTACAATCATCGACAGCAACGTCACCATTCATTCAGGGGCCCGCATCGGCAAGAACTGCCACATACATTCAGGCGCAGTGGTAAGCGACATCCCCCAGGACCTCAAATTCAAGGGAGAGGACACCATTGCTATCATTGGTGACAACACATCTATTCGTGAGTTCGTTACCATTCACCGAGGCACTGCATCTAAGGGTAAAACCGTCATTGGAAGCAACTGCCTCATCATGGCATACTGCCATGTGGCACACGATTGCTGCCTGGGCGACCACGTCATCATGTCTAACACTGTGCAACTCGCAGGTGAAGTTGTTATCGACGACTGGGCAGTAGTGGGCGGCGGAGCACTTGTTCATCAGTTCACTCACATCGGCAAGCACGTCATGCTGCAAGGCGGTTCGCTGGTCAACAAAGACCTCCCGCCCTACGTCATGGCAGGTCGCTACCCGTTGTCTTACGAAGGTGTAAACGCTGTGGGTCTCAAGCGCCGTGGCTTCACCAAGGAGCAAATTTACACTATACAGGATGTGTACCGCGCACTGTACCTGTCACGCCTCAACACCAAGGATGCCTTGGCTAAAATAGAAGCAGAAATACCCGCTTCCCCCGAACGCGACGAAATCGTGAACTTTGTCCGCGCTAGCGAACGCGGCATCGTGCGCATCGGAATCTAAATTCAAAACATCATCATAAAAGGGCATCTCCACTTTCGGAAATGCCCTTATTTATTCTATAAATATAGTATTCCAAGATATTAGTGTCCGCTAAAAGTCACAACATTAGCCCGTGCCGCGACCAGCGAACCACCCTTAAAATGGTGGACTCTGTCCACAAAATAAAATACTCTATCTATCAGGTAATTATATTTTGCTTGCCGAGCAAGCCATATTCTATGCGAAGCAATAAAAAATATTTTCTTTTTTCCGGACGCTAACGATTCAAAGACAGCTGATTTGCACCCCAAAACCTCTTACTCCTCAATCTGCTGTAATTTCTTTCCTTCTCCTAGCTTATAATAAATATTGCGAAGCGCGTTTTTCACGTCCTCGTTAGATTTGTCCTGTTCATATGCCTTTTCAAAGTGAGGCAAAGCATTGCGGTAAAGCGGATTTGCTTTCTCTGCCAGCTTACGTCCCGACAGACGAGGAAACTTCTCGGGCACCATTGTCGCTTCATTATAATAATAACGCCCCACGTTGAAATGACCTTGTGAGTTCTCAGGATCTAGTTCTATACATTTTTGATAGAAAGGCAACGCCTTCTCCATTCCGTCTTTCTGCTCAACAACCAACCCCTTGAGGTTAAATATCTCGGCATCATGGTCATTCTCGGCAATTACCTCGTCAAGCAACTTACCAGCCTTGTCAAACTCCTTGTTGTTAATATTGTCATTAATCAGCACACGCACAAACTGCGGTTCAGATGCCCCAAACCGTGAATAAGCCTCACGCGCGAGGGAGATTATTCCACGCTCATCGTTTATTGCCGACAAGCACACTAGTGCATAGTCGTAACACTCTTTCTTGCAGTACCCCTTTGCACGGGCTTTGGCAAAATAATCAACTGCACTTTTATTTTCACCCTTCTGCCACATGGCCAGCGCCTGATAAAACCTCACCTGCCCTATCACGGTATCGGCCATGGCATGAGTAATATTGTCGTTGATTGTGCAAAATATCTCCCATGCATCAAATGCTCCGTCCCAGTCTTTATTGTTATACAGATCTCCGCCCGCGGTATTATAGTCGGAGTGATGTGACGCTATCTTGCTAGTGATTTCGCCCGAATACTTTGTCTTAAATTTAGGAGCACCTGTTTTCTTGTCAATTTTGGCATTACCTTTTTTATCAACTTCAACAATAGTATCCAGCGACAATGCCTTGCAGAATCCTGCATATCCGTCGATGAGAGCATGTCCCATCGCTTTCACATCAACTTTCTTTCCCACGCTTTTTGCATCCATGCAACGGTCATAGTAACCATACTGCAACTTACCTTGCAGATACCAGGTCTCAGCCACTTCCTTCGTTTCGTCGTGAGAAAGGGCTGGTTTGAGAGTTGTTAATGCACCTTTATAAGTGTCGGCAGTGAGCGACAACGAGTTGAGTTTTTTCTTTACCTCACCCAGCACACGATGTTGCCCCATTGCGCTGAATGTAACTGCGACTGAAAGAAATAATGTAATTAATGATATGCGTTTCACAAGTGTATATGTACTGTTAT
>JAGHSP010000131.1 GCA_018065815.1 Candidatus Sodaliphilus limicaballi
TTGACAGAAAAGAAAAGAAAATGAAATTATTCTAATTATTTTAATTTCTTTCAGTTATTATTAAATCCGCACGGTGACTCCGCAATGCACTATTGGCGAATAGTTACGCACATAACTGTTGAATGACTAAATTGATAAATAGATGAAACACGGAATTTTCAGTAATTTTAAGGGCGACCTTTTCGGTGGTCTCACCGCTGGTATTGTTGCCTTGCCGCTTGCTCTGGCGTTTGGTATCCAGGCATTTGGCGGAATCGATGCTCCCGAGGCAAGTTCTATGGGAGCGCTGGCAGGCCTTGTGGGCGCCACCCTGCTTGGCATGTTTGCATCAATCTTTGGTGGCACTCACTCGCAGATTAGCGGCCCCACAGGACCTATGACTGTTATCACCGCCGGCCTTATCAGTGCCTCATGGACAGCAAGCAGCGGAAACTTCTCTAGCGTGCTCATCGCGATGTCGCTCGCTGGTTTGTTCTGCGGACTTTTCCAGATTCTTTTCGGCATTCTCAAAATCGGCAAGTATGTACGTTACATCCCCTACCCTGTCCTGTCGGGATTCATGAGCGGTATCGGTGTCATCATCATCTTGCAACAGATTTACCCTCTCGTGGGTCAAAAGTCTCCGGTGCTCGTTGTCGATATGGTGACAGGTCTCTCTACAATTGCCAAGGCTGGCATCAGCTGGCAGGCATTAGGTCTGGGACTTGCAACCATCGCAATCATCATCGCGATGCCCAAAATCAGCAAGAAAGTGCCTTCAACTCTTGTCGCACTCATCGGAGTGACCATTATCTCTCTCTTTTGCAGCATCGAGGAAAAACTCACCATTGGTGAAATTCCCACAGGACTACCCATGCCATTTTTTGCCAAAGGACTTGACCTGAGCAACGTGGACTGGGCGCAAGTGCTCAAGGCAAGTGTGATACCTGGTCTCACGCTGGCAGGTCTTGGTTCTATCGACACTCTGCTCACCAGCGTTGTGGCCGACAACATCACACGCACCAAGCACAATAGCAACAAGGAGCTCATCGGCCAGGGCATTGGTAACGCCATTGCTGGATTGTTCTGCGGTATCGCTGGCGCTGGTGCTACCATGCGCACAGTGGTAAATGTGAAGTCGGGCGGACGCACACAACTCAGCGGTGTCATGCACTCACTGTTGCTGCTGTCCATTCTCCTCGGCCTTGGTGCCCTTGTGAGATATGTCCCCCTTGCAGTGCTCGCAGGTATCCTCATCACTGTGGGATATGGTATCATTGACTTCAAGGGATTCCGCGACCTCAACAAGATTCCTCGTTCGGACGCGTTTGTCCTCATCACGGTATTCATCGTGACAGTATTCGTCGATCTCCTCACCGCCGTGGGCATCGGCATGGTTATGGCTTGCGTCTTCTTCATGAAGCACGCTGGCGACATGCTTGAAAGGAACTACAGCACTGCCGAGATAAGCGAGTTTGACAAGGAGAACCCATGGCCCGACGAGACCACAATGCCCGAGGAACTCAAAGGCAAAGTATATGTGCAGCGTCTCAACGGCCCCGTCTTCTTCGGCTCTATCACCAAGTTCCAGGAGGTGATGCACGACGTGCCCACCGACGCAAAGATTGTCATCATTCGCATGCGTTATGTTGCCTACCTCGACCAGTCGGGAGTTTACGCATTTGAGAGCGCAATCAAAGACTTGCAGGCCAACGGGGCGACTGTGCTCATGACCATCGTGCAGCCCCAGGCCATGTCTAAACTCACCGCACTCAACATCATCCCAGGCCTCATCCCCGAAGACCACGTCTTCCCCACATTCGAGGCATGCACAACCTGGCTGCGCAACAACGCCCAGTAAATATAGTTTTCACACTCACACACAAAGGGATGCCCGTCACCACAACGACGAGTGTCCCTTTATATTTTCATGTCTGTATCTATTGAAGCGTAAAATGTAACCACAGATTACACTGAAATACAGGGAATTAAATTTCAGATTTATTGTTGTCCGGTAAAAATTCTTAGTCAACATCGTAACTATACACCAATGTTGTTTTTGCGCAGTCACCGCGCGGATCTCACAAATGATTTTGTAATAAATCAGTGAAATCAGTGAGATCCGCGCGGGGAGTCCGCGAAAATCTGTATTAAAAACTAAACTTTTTGTAAACTTTACTTGTCATATTGGAAATTTTGCTTAACTTTGCGCCGTGAAACAAAAAAACATAATCATGACAAAGAAAAAACTTTCAGTCCTCGACACTAATTATCTGTTCCCCCGGTGGTGCGCCATCGTGGGCTGGTGTGTTTTCATCGTGTGTGCAATACTCCTCCCGTTCCACAAAGAGCTGCCCGACCTCATTACTTTTACCACTATCAACATCTGGCCGCAAGAGAGCCAAGGGCTGCTTGTAACCAAATCTAACTGGTGGATTGAGATTCTCATTTCAGGACTTTCAGTTTCCATGCTTCTCGTTTCTTTCACCAGAGTCAAAGAGGAAGACGAATTCACAATCAACCTGCGTCTCAAATCGGGGGCATGGGCACTGAAACTCTACACTATCGTCATCGTATTGGGCACATTACTCATCTACGGCGACATCTACATGGAACTCATGACAGTGTCATTTGTCGCTTGCTTCTTGATATTCATCGGGAAATTCCAGTATGAACTCTATAAGCTAAAAAAGGAGGCCCAAGATGAAGAATAGCGTTCACGTGGAGCGAGCCATCAAGCGCATGACCCAACAGCAACTAGCGACCCTCGTCGGAGTGAGCCGGCAGACCATCGTTGCAATAGAATCAGGCAAATACGTACCATCAACGGTGCTGTCAATGAAGATTGCCTCGGTTTTTGAAAAACCGTTGGAAAGTATCTTCACACTCGAAGAATCCGACTGGCAATAACATCCCATTTCCACATAAAATTCCCACAACATGAATACTCCCGAACAAGAAATACAAGCACTCAAGTCGCGCATCTCACTGCTTGAACAACGCGTTGCTACACTCGAAGGAAAACGCTATGTGCCCGACAGAGAACCTGCGGCCACAACACACTCTGTCCTAGACGATATTCTAGATGCCGTCTCAGCACCACCGCCCTTGTCCAGCGCCCCCAGGCCTACGACCGCTCATCAGGCTCCTGGTTCGCCAACCAGACCTGCGAAGCAACACAGCGAGTCATTCCTTGAACGCAACGTGGGCAAATACGTCATGGGCATTGCCGCTTCTGTGCTAGTGCTACTCAGTCTTGTAGGGTTTGCTCAATTTATAACGCCACATCTCACAGCGCTGGCCAAGGTCGTCATCATGTACCTGGTGAGTGCCATTTTCGCTGTGGCGGGACTTTTGCGCATGTGGAAAGAAGGCAAATACCAAGTTCTCTTTACGGCTCTTGCTGCATGTGGCGTGAGTGCTGTGTATGTGACCAGCTTATTGGGCCATTTTGTTTTCGACATCATCGGCACATGGGCGCTTGTCGCAATTCTCATGGCATGGATAGCATGCCTCATCCCGCTATCGCGCCAAGGAGGAAGGATATTTGCCATTATCTGCAACGCCGGCATCATCATTGCATCAACGCTGTGTGCATTCAACTGGTCGTCAAGTCTAGCAGGTATTGCCGTCTATGCACCTTGCCTCGCCGCTCTGTACTGGGCAGTGCGAACCGCGACTTTCAAAGGCGACTGGCTGCTGCTCGTTCAACTGCCCATTGTCTGTGTTGCGCTGCTAGTACTAGGCGTGTATAGAGATGACACAATTACTGCTGCCTGCATCACATCGTTAGCAGTTGTTTATGCCACGTTCCTGCTCTCACAACTCTATTACAAGGATGACAACAAGCATGTGAAATTACTATTCCTTCACGGAATCACTACACTTGCTGCTATAATGTTGTCATCGGCAATAATAACAGTAGAGACATCGGTGAAATGGAATAGCATCATTTGCTTCATAGCACTTGCATCACTGCTAGTTGTGCTCTACCGCAAGCACCGCGCTCAATCGCCGGTTTTATTCTATCTCTTGTTCTTCCCATTTGCAATAGGCATGTCAACGCTCAGTTACAACGCCACGTTCTCGCAACACATAGGACATCTTGCGCCAGCGGCATTACTGCTCATGACTATCGGGGTGAGATTTAAGGAATTGCCCATGCGACTCGCTGCCGTTGTCTATGTCATACTGTGGTGTATATTCGCGCAGCCCACTTGGGAACAAGTGATTATCGTCACTACCACTTCTTTGTTACTGCTGATTCACACAATCAGGCACTACCACTATGCCGACAAATATTCGTTCACAACCCTCCTCGTTGCCGGTGTTTTAGTGCTTGCCCAGCACAACATGATCGACATCGCCATTGCCTACACGTTGCTCGGCATTCTAGGCATCTTGCTATGCACACCACTGTTCCGCAACAACATGACAACGCGCAAGAGCGAAACCGAATCAGTAATAATAAGTTACGCTTCTACATTCATACTCCTTGGCGTAGGCGTGTCTATGCTATTCAAGCCTCAATTCAGTGCATTGACCATTGCACGCCACACGCTATCTGGCACAGCCTCCATTGCACTGGGACTCGTCATCCTGACCACAACGGCTCTGTCAATAGCAAACTTAAAGAAATCTTACACAATAAGCATTGCCGACGAACGCGTAACAAGTTGGTACAATGGAATCAAATTGAGCATCGTCCTTTTTGCGATACTCCACAGCCTCCATGCCGTGAACTTTGTAATATCAATAGCAGGCATCGTGCTTGCAGTGCTGTTCATCATCATCGGCTTCAAGTTCCTTCTGAAAGGATGCAGGCTTTATGGCCTAGTGGTATCTTTGCTGTGCGTGATAAAGTTAGCGATGTTCGACATCCAGTATGACTCCACCATCATGCGCCCCGTGGGACTGCTCGTTTCAGGCCTCTTGTGCTTCGGCATCAGCTGGATTTACTCACGTCTAGAACGAAAAATTAAGTAACCGATGCGAAGCAATAGGATATAAAATCTTCCGAAAAACTAGATAAAAAGAACCGTCCCTTTTATCTACCGAGGGCAGCCATGCCATCATTAGAACCGTCCCTTTGATGGTTTGGCAAATCATCCGAGACATAACAATCATGTTAAAGAATTATTAAATTAAGACACCCAGACAATAAACCTGCACTTGAGTCCGTTAGAAAAATAGTTTCAGATTTAAGAAATCAAATTGAAAATTCAAATAGCAAGATTAATGATTTGCATAAATCAGTAACAACTCCGGCAGATAATACTCAAGTAGTAATAATGAAACAAGAAATTAAGAAATGAAATACTATTATTCAAAATTCGATATTAATAAACTTACAACTGGATATTTGTCCCCGCCCAGACCTTATGAAAA
>JAGHSP010000046.1 GCA_018065815.1 Candidatus Sodaliphilus limicaballi
TGTTACGGCACTGGCTGTGGGGTTGCCTCGCAACGCCAAGGCTCCTGTTTACAAGGTGAATACCGTGCAAACAGGCAAGCTGGCGCGCAAGTCGAGTCCCACTATGGGCAAGTTGTTGCCCACCTTCACGCCCGATCAGTTTCGTGCATCAGCCAAGTTCCCAGGCTTGAAGGCCGACGGAGGTGACATGTGGGCGGCATTCACTATCGGCTATGATGAGATTGCCGATCCCGGTATCTACACTTTCAAAGCCGAGAACCAGTTCGCACTGGGCAAGAAGATTTTCAGCAACTCCAAGGCACAGGGAGCATCACCCTTCACCAATGCGACCGCATCGGTAGTGGGCGACGGCAAGCTGTATATCAGTAGCTGGTATGGTTTTGCCAAGATTTTTGACATGACCACAGGCGAACAGCTAATGTCAAGTGGTGCAGATGCCGTTGGCAACATCTTCTACTCGGCATGCTACGACGAGCAGAGCAAGCTCGTGTATGGTGCATTCTTTAACGATGACGCCACTGCACTCCTCTGGGCATCCTTCGACATGAACACACAGGTTAAGACCGTCATTGCCGACGTGAGCCAGTATGGCATTATCGGTTGTGACTTTGATGCTTCGGGCAACGTGTGGTTTATCGCTGCCGACGGTACCATCTACCGCACCGACAAGCAGTTCCGCAATGTTACCACCCTGGGCAACATCGGTGCAGTTCCCGCGTGCGAGTACAGCAACGGTGGTATGTGCATCGACAAGGAAACCAACACCATCTACTGGGCGTTTGACATCCTCGACGGCGAATACCTCTACCCCTATCTGGTAAGTATAAACCTCAACACCTATGATGTACAGACCTACCAGTCTAACTATATCGTGGCAGGTATGTACATGCCCATCGATCTCTCCGAGGACCTGACCGTTCCCGCTGCGCCCGCGAGCGTGACACTCACCCGCGAGGGCAACAATGCAGTGCTCACATGGGACGCTGTTACACAGAACGAGGCTGGCCAGCCCATCTCTGGCGTGACTTACAACATCATCGACAAGGTGAACAACACCGTTGTCGCTACTGGTGTTACCGGCACCACTTACACTGTGACAGGCATCCAGCCCGTAGGCATCATGATGTATCAGTATGCAGTGGTTGCAGTGGCTGGCGGCAAGACATCAAAGGCTACCGAGAGCAACAAGGTGGCATTCGGCGATGCCTACGCCCTTCCTCACACCTTCCCCATCGAGCCTGACGTTGACGTGGATCAGTTCACTATCATCGACGCTAACAACGATGGCTACACATGGTTCTTTGAGAATCGTGGCAACTACAATGTATTCACTATCACCGAGAACACTGCCGACGCAAGCAAGCCCAAAGACGACTGGGTGATCACTCCTCCCATCAAGGCCAAGGCAAGCAACAGCGTGCGCATGAAGTATGTGGCTCGCGTTGCCGCCCTCAACTTCCCCGAGACTATGGAGATCAAGGCCGGTAAGGGCGCTAGGATAGAGGATATGACCATCGCCGTGAGCGAGGCTACCGTTTACAAGAACACCAGCTACGCAGTTTATGACGTGTCGTTTGTTGTTCCCGAGGACGGCAACTACTGCATCGGCTTCCATGCTGTTTCGCCTGCCGACCAGTATGAGCTCTACATCGATGACCTCGTTATCGAGGAAGGTGCTGCTCTCGACGCCCCCGCAAAGTGCGAGAACCTCAAGCTCTATCCTGCTGTCGAAGGCATCCACGAGTGTGACGTTGAGTTCACCACTCCCACCACTACCGTGAGCGGTGCTGCCCTTGGCACAATGAAGGTGAAAGTGTTCCGCGGCGGCGAGCTCGTGCAGACTATCGACGACTGCGAGCCCGGCGAGGAAGTGAGCTTCACCGATGTTGACGTCCCCAACGGCTTCAACACCTACGGCGTGATTGCAGTGAGCGCACAGGGCGTTCCCAGCGACACCGTTCAGGCACAGGTCTATGTGGGCTACGGCACTCCCCGCGTGGCACAGGGCTGCAAGCTCCGCGTTATCGACCACAACCTCGTGGCTTTGTGGGACACTCCCATGACCGACGGTATCAACGGTTACGTTGACCCCGCCCGTGTGAGCCACAACATCTATATCCTCGACGAGGAGACCGGCGAGCAGATTAAGTTCATCACCAGCGATCCTGGTGCACCCTCTGTTGTTCTCATGGAGAACGTCGATGAGATGGACCTCGCCATGCTCAACGTGTGGGTTGAGGCTGTTGACGTCGAGAACGACCTCGTCAGCGGCAAGCGCGTCGAGACCAACAAGTGCTTCTACGGCCGTGGCTACGACATGCCCATCGTTGATGACCTTGAAGCAGGCATCTATGAGTGGTTTGTCACAGAGAATGCAGTGGGCACCACAACCGAGGGCTGGCAGTTTGGCGTTCAGGACAGCGAAGGCGTGCTCTACATCAAGTGCAACTATCCCACCGGCGAGGGCGTTGTCAACACCGGTAAGATTAATATAGGCGGCGCTGCCCACACCACCCTGGTATTTGACCAGTGGCTGGGTCAGGAGCCTCTCTATGACGACCTCACCGTTCAGGTGGGCGCAGGCAATATCGAGCAGTTTGTTGATGTTGCCACATTCAACCGCAACGCTACTCCTGCATCGCAGTGGGTAACCCGCGTGGTTGACCTGTCGCAGTTTGCTGGTGCCGAGTGGATCAGCATTCAGTTCCACGCTCAAGGCGCTCCACAGGGTGTGGCTAAGCGTGACTTCCAGATGATACGCAACATCCGCGTGATGGACGCCGTGCAGAACGACCTCGCACTTGAGGTGCTCGAGGTGAGCAACAACGGCAAGCTCAACTTCAACAGCAGCAACACAATCAAGGTTAAGGTGACCAACTATGGTTCAACCGTCAAGCCTGCTGCCGATTACAGCGTGGTTCTCAGCAAGGGCGACAGCATTGCTTACGCAGTTCAGTGCGAAGACCTCGATCCCCTGTCATCGGTGACCTACAACCTGGTTTACACTTGCGTTGGTCCCGACGAGGACGAGACTGTTGACCTCGTGGCTGCTGTTAACTGCCAGGGCGACCCCAACACCACTAACAACACCGAGAACGTGCAGCTCACCCTCGTGCGTCCCGAACTTCCCGTAGTGGAGAACCTCGAGGCTAACGCTGTTGATGGCAAGGTGGGTCTCACATGGTCAATTCCCGAGACAGTGCCCGAGGCTGTGGAAGAAGACTTCGAGTCTTACGATGCATTCACCGTGGGCGATGAAGTGCTCACCGAGCAGGGCTACACCATCTACTTCAATCCCCAGCCCACCGAGAAGTGCGGCAGCGGCAACTATGCTCACGCAGGCGAACCCATCGGATGGCTCGTGTTTGACAACAAGAAGGCTGGCTTCGGCGCATCGGGTGCTTACGCTCCCCGCAGCGGCAAGCAGTGCCTCGTGGCATTCGACGGCAGCAAGAAGATGGATACATGGCTCATCACTCCCGAACTCTCGGGCAACGAGCAGACCATCACATTCTACACCAGCGCGCTCACTGGTAACTGGGGCAACGAGGAGTTCAACGTGCTCTACTCAACCACAGGCACCGATAAGGGCGACTTCATCCAGATCAACAATGCAGTTCTCACCGAGCGTGAGGCTTGGAACTGGACTAAACGCGAGTTCACAGTGCCCCAGGGCGCTCGCTACTTCGCTATCCAGGTGGTATCTACCGACAAGATGGGCTTCAAGGTTGACGACCTCTCATTTGAGGCTGGCAAGTCACTGGGCATCGACATCACAGGTTACCAGATCACCGTTGACGGTGAGGTAGAGAAGGTGGTTGACGGCAAACTCCTGGCAATGGCCAAGGAAGAAGGCTCAACCCTCCTGGGCACATTCATGGAAATGCCTTCAAAGGTTACCACTTACGGTGTGTCGATCGTCACTCCGTGGGGTATCGGCGAGGAGAAGACCGTGAAGTTTGGTCCTGCTATCAAGGGCGACGTGAACGGCGACGGCAAGGTTGACGTGGACGACATGAGCGCCATCATCAACATCATGCTTGAATTGCTTGACGCCGAACGCTTTGAAGGTCGTGCCGACGTGAACGGCGACGGCAGTGTAGATGTGGACGACATGAGCGCCGTCATCAACATCATGCTGATGCAAAAATAAGCACTGACCTGTAACCCTATACACACATCGTCCTCTTCCCGACAGGAAGGGGACGATTTTTTTCACATGAAGGAATTGTTTGAAATTAGAAGTAAACGTAACTATTCAGCAATGGAACTCCCCGCGCGGATCTCACTGAACTCACTGATTTTTTCATTGATGTGCGAGAGAAAGATTTTCATAAGGTCTGGGCGGGGACTCTGCAAAAAAATCTATTGTAGTATAGTTACAACAGACTGCTCTGATT
>JAGHSP010000446.1 GCA_018065815.1 Candidatus Sodaliphilus limicaballi
ATAACCACCATGCCGTCCTTGTCGGTGGTTGCTTTGATGTGGATGTTGTCATATTTGTAGTCCATCGACACCTCCACGCCTGCCACGGGCGCACCGGTCGCGGGGTTGACCACGAACACCTTGTTCTGCTTGTCGCTCTGCTCCACGGTGAAGATTGCGAGGTCGCTCACGGTGAGGTCATCGCGCCAGTTCACGCTCTCGTCAATCTGTTCCTTGCCCTCGGCGATGTATGACGGAACGATGACATACTTGCCATAGTCAAGTCCGTTAACCTCAACATCTTTCTCGCCTTCAAAGGGGATGGTGCCTTCAACATCAAGGTTGATGGTCTGCACTTTGTCGAGGCGGTTGAGCGTGTAAGAGTAACTGCTGTTGCCTATCTCCTTGTCGGGTATGCGATACACGTTCAGGGTGAAGCGCTCCACGTTGCTATATTTCACTTTCATCTTGGCAGCTTCGCCCTTGGTGATGTGCTTGGGGTAGCCGAGGTTCACGTGCTTTGCCTCCATGTGGTTGATGGTGTTCTGCACGTTTGGGGCATAGACTCCGTTGGGGAAGCGTGAGAGGTAACCTTTCAGCTTGGCGTAGTCTTCCTTGTTGCTTGTCCAGTCAGGGAGCAACAGGCCGCAGTGCTCATTGTCGCGGTACTGCTCATACACCTCGTTGCGCTTTGAACCGTTGTATTTGTCCACGGCATAGAGGTAAGCAGGCACGCTGTTCGCCTTGGCGCTCTGCAGGTAGAATTCTTTAAGGTCGGTGTTGCTTGATTTTGCCATCACCTCGCTTGCGAGGAACAGGTACAGCGTGGGCACGTAGGTGGCACCCAGCCCGTTGCACTTGATGATATTGGGCAGGTCGGTCACCTTCACTGCTTCAAGTGCCTGGCGGTCGGCAACCGCGAGCTTGTAAAGTTCGTCGATCTTTACCTCAAATTGCGCTGCGGTCCACTCGCTGTAGTCCTTGCTGGGCTTTTCGCCCTCCACATCCATGACCTCGCGCACATCGGCATGGCGCATGTAGTCCTCAAAGACGCGAGCCTCAAAGTAGTAGAGCAGCGCCTTGTACTCGGGACGTTTTTCTTTCTTGATAGTAGCCTCGATGCGGTCGATGATATCACCCAGGTTATCCTGGCTGATGCCGCTCTGGGCTATTGAATAACGGATAAGGGCGTCAACGGTGAGTTCGCCGTTGCCCTGTTTGAGCGCCGACTCGAGGTCGGCAAGTGCATTTTTCGACACGTCTTTCGGATAGTTGAAGTCAACCGCTTTCTCCGCACCGTGCGAGAAGAATGAGAACCAACTCATAATGGTACAAAATATTAGTGTTAAAGAAAATTTGCGCATAGCAGTCAAATATTTTTCGTTAGGGGTTTTGGTTGTCAATATATGTTTAGACGGCAAAGTTGCCCTTTGGTTTAAGGTGGGCTTTACGGCAGGTTGAGTTTGCCGGCGAGGTTACCGCCCAGCATCACGCACTTGGCGGGGCCGTTGTGCTTCCACACCCACGCGTTCCATTCGCGTTCCTTCAAGAGCGCGACCATCTCGTCGGCCTCGTTCTTGGTCTTGTAGTGGTTCAGGCACAGGCGATATACCTTCTTGCCATTGACCGTGGTTTCGTATGCGGGGCATTCCATGCCGTCGGGGCAGGTTGCGGCAAACTTCCGCGCTGCATCAAGCGACGATACCGCCGAGATTACCACATAGTAGGCCGTTGCCCCGCTGGCAACCGAGGTGTAAGGCACGTGGCTCTCATCCGAGTCGCCCTTGGCAACGAGCTTTGCCTGTCCGTGCGACTGCCACACCCATGCCTCGGTGCCATAGCAACGCTTGTATTCGCTGGCATAGAGTTGTGCGTCGCCCTTGCTGGTAAACACCTGGGGACAAATGCGGTAAGCCTGTTTACCATTCGCAGTCACTTCATATATGGGATAGACAGCATCGTTAGCCTGTGTCGCCTTTTGGGCCTTGGGCAGACTGCTATAACTGCCTGTTACCACATAGTAAACATTCCTTGCAGATTGTGCCATTGCATTGCTAGCCATTGCAGCAACCAATATCAAGATGAGAGAATAAACCAGTCGTTTCATAATAGAAATTATTAGATATAAAATTCAAACAGCTTCTAAAAACACAAAGGTAATGAATTTTATTGTAAATCCCATCCCCAATCCCCTAAAAAAGTGAATTTATCCCCAAAAAAGCATGTTAACCACCCCCATGTTAGCCACCGTTCCCGAGGGTCAGCGCAAGCCAGCCCCCGTGCCCCGCGGTTTTCCGCGGGTTCCCCACCTCATTTGCTCGGTTGATAGTGGTCCCTCGCAAGCAACTCATTATCTTTGCACCCATGGAAAATTCAACAGTACTCAACAAATTCTACCAAGCAGTGCGATGCGAGGTAAAGCAAAACAGCGAGATCTACGACAGTGAATACTACACCCCACAAGGCTTCTGGTCGCCTGGCTATACTGCCCTGCGGCATCCGTTCTTCGTGCCTTCCGATAGGCAAACGGAACCAGCACGCGCCATCCCGCAATCTCTTTGGAAAGACCTCTGGCACGAAGGTGAAGTATGCTGTCTTTTCGGCGAGCCTAACGTAGGCAAGTCTGTGCTTGCCAATATGATTGCCTACGACATCGCTTCACAAGAAATACCCGTGCTATACATCGACTTCGAGAACTCCCCACATCAGGCATGCCTGCGTTACGATTCTCCCATGCCAGGTGTCGAGAAAAAGTTGCATGCGCCTCTCGATATCCACTTTGTCACAGTCAACCCACAGCTTTCCTACAGGCAGACTCGAGACTTTAACACCGTCCTTGATGCAATCGAGCACGAGTTCGTATCCAAGGAAACGCCTGTTGTCATCATCGACGACATCTCACACATCTGCCCCATGCGAGACTGCAGCGTTTCACAAGACGTCATGCGGCGACTCAGACAATGGACCATAAAATACAGCGTCTCAATTCTCATCGTGGCACACGCTACCAAGCACCGACCCGAAACCCCCATCACGCTAAACTCCCTCTTCGGCGCTTCGCACATGGCCTACTCATTCGACTCAATATTCGCGCTCGGCAGGGCTTTCTCCGACCCTTCCATTCGATACATCAAGCAACTCAAGTCACGCGTCACCGCAATCCAGCATGACGCCCACAACCTCATTGCCATGAAGTTCGCCAAGGGCTATGGAGAATTACTTCTGTTCAACATCATCGGCGCCGGCTTCTCCGAAGACCGGCTTCTTGACATACCCATGCCTGCCGACCGCCAGGCCGAGGCACTAAAACTCACAGCAAGAGGATGGTCCACACGCCAAATCGCGGCAAGGCTAGCAGTCTCACAACCCACCGTCATCAACATCCTCAAGCGAGCACTACAAGATGATAAATGTGATAAAAGTGATAAAATCGATAAATGCGATAATAACGATAATAACGATAATAACGAAACTCCCGAAAAAGCCACAACATTCCGTCAAGCGATACACAACCTGTCGCAATCCGCATCAATGCCATCCCTCGAGCGCGAACTCATGTCGCCACACCTCCCTTTCAGCGAGTGGAAAGACAACGACGACCCAGCTATCAACCAGTATTGCCTCATGTTCGATAAAAACCCTCTATTCAGATACCTTGACAAAGTCACAAGCACCTATCTGCTCAACACCTTGCCATCAGTATCGCTACACATCTACAACTACGACGAGAATGACAGCGCAATACGATACGGCAACATCGTCTATTCCCCTTGCCGCAACACCCTTGGACGTTGCAACGGCAATGCAATCGACTGGTTCAAAAGCGATAACACCCCTGCCACCAGTCCCCCTGCCACTCCCAGCCCCACAAGCCTCACCTGCGCCCATATTGAAGAAAAGCTTATCCAGGCAGCACGCATCTTGAAGCACAAAGACCCAGCCATCCCATGGCCACAAGCATTCGCCACCGCCGCCCAAGCAACACACCACCC
>JAGHSP010000448.1 GCA_018065815.1 Candidatus Sodaliphilus limicaballi
GAAAAAATTCCCCGAGTTCCCCGAGTTCCCCGAGAGGTCCGAGTTCCCCGAGAGGTCAGAGTTCCCCGGGTTCCCCGAGAGGAATTTGGTCGTGTCAAAATATTATTATACCTTTGTGAAATTAATCACCAAATAATCTGACTTAAACGGCAATGAAGAAAATCTCATTATTGGCAGTAGTCGCATTGTTGGCATTACTGACTGCTTGCGACAAGGTTGCTCCTATCGACCTTGAGAATTATAAACCTATCAAGGAGTTCAAACCTGCAACCGAGGCTATCGTGCAAGCCGAAAATTCCAACGCTCCTTACGACCTGGAAAAGACGGTGTGCGTGATGAATGCCCTTGAAGCGGCTCAGATGCAGTCGGACGACTTCCACTCTTACCTTGAGTACATGGCCCGTCAGGACTATGAGGGCGTGGCGCCAGAGGTGCTTCGTGCCAAGGCCAAGCTGCTCCCCATCATGCAGCACATGTTCTTGCTGCAGAAACAGCACAAAGACATGGACGAGATGTGGATGCTCATGCGCAGCATCTCCACTGGTGCCAGCACTGCTGCCCAGGAAATGACGTGGACCGAGATTGTGCAAACCATTGCCATGGGCGGCATGCCACCGCTCACCCTCTTTGTGCAGGACGACGGCCAGGTGGATGCTGCACGCCTGTCGGGGTTTGAGGCCTACGAGAAGCAGAAGAACCTCAAGGGTGAGTTAGAGGACGAAATAGCTAAAATCAAGGAGGCCTATATCGCTTACCTTGCCGAATATGCTCCCGTTTACCACAAGTACATGAAGGAGTGGGATGCTGTGTGCATCGAGAAGGACAAAGCGTATATTGACGTTTACTCGGGCCGCACAGCCGACGGCTTGCGTGACGCCGAGGGCATTCTCCAGAAATATCCCAACAACCGCGAGGCGCTGCTCCTCAAAGGCATGGCGCTGGTAATGATAGGCATGGAGAAGGGCGCTGGCCAGCAGGCACAGTTTGAGACTCCTGCCCTGAACCTCACGCCCGACACCGCGAGCGCCCCGCAAGCATCGGGCCGACCCACCAACGGCTATTTTGAGAACGCAACCGCTACGCTCGACCACTATGAGTCGCTCTACCCCGACCGCACAGCACCGGCACTCATCATTCGTGCCCGCATGGAGATGGCGCGCGGCAACGTGAGCCAGGGTCTGGCTTACCTCGACCAGGCGTCAATGGAATATCCCCGTCAGGCCGAGAAACTCACCGACCTCATGGATTCTTACCAGAACCGCAGCTATCTCAACAAGACTCCCGAGGGACTGTACTTGCTCTCGCTCTACCGTTCCACTATGGAAGGTTACGGCCTGTTCAGCCCCAACTTGCAGAAGGCCAACTATTACTACATGCAGGGCGACATCGAGAGGTCATCGACCGAGATTTACAACCATTTCTTCCGCCGTGGCAACCAGGGTGTGTATGACTGCTTGCTCAGCGATATGGAATTTTGCGAGAACAACCTCAAGCCGTGCTTCAGCAAGCTGCTCATCGAGCACTCTTACATGGACGTGAACATCAGCCCCACACGCACATGGTACTTCACCAAGAAGGACAACGAGATCAACGTGGAGCTGGAGAACCGCACCGACTATGACTTGGAGAACGTGCGTGTGTTCCTGTGCCTCCACTACACCGACATGTACACCAACCAGTATGACGTGGTCAAGACTGCCAGCGTGAGCAAGGTGCCCAAGCACGACACTACCGACCTGGGAGATGTGGAGCTCAACTTCGGTGACAAGACGTTTGACGACATCACTCGCTATCGTGCTATCGTGATGACCGACGACAAGATATGCTGGGTCGATAGCAAGGAATACAAGTTGCAGACAGCCACCCAGACGCTTGCCGACAGCAAGACGGGCAAGGGGCAGAAGAAACTTGAACAGAAACTCAACGAACTTCAAGCCAGCGGTTTGAGCCAGGCAAAGGTGATGGAACTGCTGGGCGGCGTGAAGGTGTATGGCGGTCCTGGCAACAAGGAAAAGTCGTGGTGGGACAACTTCACTTCAAGCAGCGACACCGAGAAGCTGCGCGTGGAAGTGCCTCGCATCCTCACTATGCTCGAACCTGTGTTCTGCATCAATGAACTTAACGGAGCAGGAGCCGTACACCCCGAGGAGAACATCATCACAGGCACCAACATCTACCTCAAGTTTGACTTCGTCCCCGAGAAAGGCAGCATCCACCAGCTCTACATGTACAGCGAATATGGCAATGCACGCATCACCATAAACTTCGCAACGGGCAGCCCCAAAGTCACCAAGGTGGAGAAAGTGTGACGCCGGGGGAACTCTGACCCATCGGGGGACCCCGGGGACTGAAAACACAAGGGGGCAACCGGGGACGCGCGGGAATTTTTTTG
>JAGHSP010000029.1 GCA_018065815.1 Candidatus Sodaliphilus limicaballi
ACTATAACCTATAATTTAAAATTTTACTATTATGACTTATCAATGTCCCAAGTGTGGCGGTTCATTTACCGTGGAAGGTGGGGTGCAGAGCGTTCAGTGCCCTCATTGCAATGAAGTAGTTCAAGTGGGTGTTCCCCAGGCACAGATGCCTAAGCTTGAGGTGGAATTGTTTGAAGCAGGTCCCTCAGGCAAGAGCCGTGGCGTAGCAGGTTTACTGGCGATTTTACTAGGCGGATTTGGTGCTCATTATTTCTATTGTGGCAAGATTGGTGGTGGTATAACCTTCTTGCTTATTATTTGGTTAGTCACTTTTGTTACTTGTGGATTTGGAGCAATTATATGTGTTGTTCCCTTAATTCAGGGTATCTTAATGTTCACTATGAAACAAGAAGACTTTGAGAACAAGTGGGTGAATACTTCATCGTTTATGCCCTTGTTCTAAATAACAACACATGGCAAGTCGTTACAGAGGTAAGAAAGGCAAGAAGACTAATTACATCAAGTACTGCTTGGTGGCGGGTCTCGTGCTGGTATCGGTGTTAGCTGGATACCTTGCCTACAAGCATTACGGCTTTGCAAGATTTTTTCACCCCGATGTCACGCTCGGTGATCGATACACCGTGCGTGGCATCGATGTTTCTAACCACAACGGCAAGGTCAACTTTGACAAGGTTGCCGCTGCTGGATATAGCTTTGTCTTTGTGAAGGCTAGCGAGGGAGCAACCTACAAGGATGCCCGCTTCAAGGCCAACTGCAACAAGGCTGCTCGCTCGGGGCTCAAAGTGGGTGCCTATCACTTCTTCAGGAATAACCGCGACGGCCTGTCGCAAGCACGTAATTTCATCGACCAGGTACGTGCCGTGGACCTTGACTTGCCTCTTGTCATCGACATCGAGGACGCGGGTAACGATAACTCGGTGGATACAGCACTTGTGCACTCGCGACTGCGGCAGATGGCAGCCGAACTAAAAAGGGCTGGGTACAAGATCATGATTTATACCAATGGCGACGGATTCAAGAAGTATTACCAGCCGTGCTTCAAGGGAGAACCGCTATGGCTGTGCACCTTTAATGACCCCGACTCGGTGAAAGGCAAAGGGCACGTGATGCAGCAGTATTGCCATTGGGGCAGGGTGCCCGGCGTGAGCGGCGAGGTGGACCTCAATGTGTATATGGGAACACAACGTCAGTGGGTCGATTGGCTGGAAGACATTAAGTAATAATGCATAAGGCGATTATTTGCCTTTAAAAAAACACATCACACGATGAGAAAATTTCTAGTTGCAACTATTATGCTCGTGTGGACACTGTGGATCGCGGTGCCGCAGTTGCAGGCTTCGGTCTATACGTGGAGCAAGTATAACCTCACGTTTGAAACCCCTGACGGCGGTTTTGTGACATATAGCACTGCCACTCGATTTGAGATGCAGTGGGACGACATGATGTTCACAATCCAACTCTACAACAAGGACAAGAGCAACGACAAAGACCTGAAAGAAAACCTCACCCGCAAGGCATTGGGCTACAACATGTATGACACGAAGCACGGCAAGATGAAGGTAAAGGGATTCAAACCCGTGTATATCGAGGGCACAATGCCCGATGGCAGCCGTGCCGTCATTGCCGACCTGGTGAGCAACAACCAGAATCTCATTGTGGAGGTGACGGTGCAATACCTCTTTGGCAACCGCGAGACGGTGGACGACATCATCAAAAGCTTTGCCGAGGGAAAGGCCGAAAACTACAAGGAGAAAAAGCACAAGCAGAAGGTGCAAACCAAGGAAGATGCCGACCGTCAGGATAAAGACCGCCGGCAAGAACAAGAACGCCGTGAAAAACAACTCAACCGCAAGACATTTGACGCTTGAATGATTTTATTATGAAAAGATTGTATCTGTTGCATCTGGCAATGTGTGCCGCCGTAACGTTAATGGCACAGACCACTGTGGCCGACAGCGCTGCGCTGTTCTTGCCCCTCATCTATGACACTTATAACACCAGCGACTCGCTTCCCGCCGCCGCTTCCGCCTCGCCCTACAAACTCGATGCTGGCGATGGCTGGCTGCGCGAGGCACAGCAACGTTCACAGCGATATGAAAGTATCAGGTATGCCCTCATGCTGCTCAAGCCATCGCTGGTGAAATACAATACCGCAACCTTGCCCGAGCCTCCCAAGGAGTATGCCATCAAGAGCGACCCCACCAAGGCTCTGCTCACGGTGGCTCCGCCTGCTATCGTGCAACCCGAGGAGAAGAAAATCGAGCAGGACGCCATCAGCATCAGGAACTGGCTGCATGAGTTCAAAGGATCGCTGCACTTCACCCAGGCCTACATCAGCGGCAACTGGTATCAGGGCGGCGAGAATAACATGAACATTCTGGGCGACATCGAGTGGAAATGTAACCTCAACCAGGATGCCCACCCCAACTGGATGTTCAACAACACCATGCACTACAAGCTGGGCGTATCTACTGCCCACGGCGACTCGCTGCGCAACTATATGTTCAACGAAGATAACTTCCTGTTCACCTCGCAACTGGGCTACAAGGCAGTGAAGCACTGGTACTACAGCGCCACGCTTAACTTCAAGACCCAGTTCTTCAACACCTACAAGACCAACACTAACGACATGAAGGCTTCATTCCTGTCGCCAGGCGAGTTGAACGTGGGTCTCGGTATGACCTATAGCAACAAGAGCGAACACGGCGAGCGCACCTTCAACCTGGCCATCGCTCCCATCAGTTACAACATGAAGATATGCCGCGACATCGAGCACTTGAACCCCACGTCGTTCGGCATCGACGCTGGCCACCGCACCAAGCACACCTTCGGTAGCAACCTCGAGGCGAAGTGGGTGATTAATTTCACTCCCTCCATCTCGTGGAGCTCGCGACTGTACACGTTCACTAACTACCACTACGTGCAAGGCGACTGGGAGAATACGTTCTCGTTCAGTATCACCCGCCACTTGAACACGCAGATCTATGCCCACCTGCGCTACGACAAGTCTCGCCCCTACGACGAGGAATGGAAATACTGGCAGTTTAA
The DNA here is from genome assembly GCA_018065815.1 of Candidatus Sodaliphilus limicaballi. GTDB lineage: Bacteria > Bacteroidota > Bacteroidia > Bacteroidales > Muribaculaceae > Sodaliphilus > Sodaliphilus limicaballi. The sequence goes on from JAGHSP010000029.1 coordinate 3,049, forward strand.
GGAAATATTGAGCTTCGGCCTCACTTACCGCTTCGCAACCAACTGATTTTGATATAAATATGCGACATGTTCTGTGATGTATAAATGCTATATTTGTCATTCATTATGACTTGTTTTTTATCTAATTAGCATCTTTTAAGGATGAAGATGAATATCAATTGAAAAAATGTAGTATTTTTGCAAAGCAAAAGGTCGGTACATGACCTGATTATTAGAACATAATATCGAATTATACTAATGATAGATTTAAGAAATCCAAAGTTAGAAGATTTCAAGCACATTAAAGCTCCTATTCGAGAGTCTGCTACTCGAAAGACTTTTGCTTCATTCTATAAGGTGAAGCCAGGTAGTTATGTCATTCCACGTACCGAACATAAAGTAACTAAACTTCCAGAAGGTATTTTATGAGTACATTCAGTAAGGATTATGATGGTCTTGCAGATGCCATTATAACGAATGCAATCGTGATGCCTGCAGTAGAACTTAAGGAAGGTGAAAAGTTTCCACCTTATTATTATACTGACAATGCTGCATGGGATACGGGAGCACAGTTTACATTCATTTCTCCTAGAGTAGTGGATATGCTAGGGCTTAAACCATATCGAGAGGGTGAAATTATGGGTATCGGTGGTGATCAGACAGCGAAAACTTATATGGTTCATATTGGTCTGCCTGATGGTTACTTGACTCATGATGTTGAGGTATATTGCAGTGATATAGATGATTATGATATACTTGTGGGTATGGACATAATCACGTTAACCGATTTCTGTATAACAAATAAAGACAAGAAAACAAAATTTGCATTCCGAACTCCATCAGAGGGAGGAATTGAATTATAACATAAAGAAGATATAGAGTTTCTTGATCCTTGTTTTTGTTTGATATTGGGAGCTACATGAATGCTTACCGCTTCGCAACCAACTGATTTTGATATAAATATGCGACATGTTTTACTATTTCTGCTTGGTCTTATCTGCATTGGGAATGCTATGGCTGTCATGGTGGTGCCTGGCATGTCGGGATTCTATGAGGGTGTGGATGAGGACTCCATGCGGGTGAAGTTGTCGCAAATGGACTTGCAGCCCATTGAGGGCATTTGGTACTATCCTGCCGAGGACATGACGGTGGCTATTGAACGTTATGAGGAAGCTGGATTAAGCTTCCATGGCCAGAATCCGCCTTATCACATCGTGCTGCTTTCCAGCCCCGACATCGATTTGCTCCCTGGCACAGAAATCGGGTATGTGGAAGGCTGTGCCAAGCCTGGCGAATACATGCTACACATCTTCACCGAACGCGACAATAACGGCATGCTGCATAGTCCTGTGAAGTGCTATGCGCTACTCAACCCGCAGGCGTCGTCGATAACCTTTGAGCGGCCCAAATGGGACGTGAAGGTGCGCGTCAACTTTGCCCGGTTCTTGCCCTCGCTGTTCAAGGGAGTGTCGATAATACCCCACAAAGAAGAGAAGAAAGTCTCGGAGGGATTCCGCAAGATTTTCCCCGAGGGAGGCAACGGCAATCCTGTAAACAAAGTGATATACCTATGAAACGTGTAGCAGCA
>JAGHSP010000137.1 GCA_018065815.1 Candidatus Sodaliphilus limicaballi
GTTTAAGATTTACAATATAATAGTTTTATTCGATTGCAAAGGTATTGATATTTTCTCAATTAACAAGAAAAAAACGGCTTTTTGCTTCGTTTTGACCTCACTTTTTGCACTATCGGCAGCTGCACAAGGCCTCAATGCCCGTTTCCTGGGGCAACCGCATCAAAACATGCCAAAACTTCCCGACTTCCCCCACAAAGTATAGTTAGGTTTAGGACCTAAAATGATGGGAAAAAGGAAAAAACAGATTTTTTTATTTTATGTTTATTTTCAGTTTATTTCAAGCGTAGCGCCATCACTTATTCAGATTGCCTCAGTAAAAAAAGGGCGCTGCGCTTGAAATTGACTAGAAATCAACTAAAAATTATTCTTTTGTCCTTGTGTTCTTTTGTCAAGAGACCACAGATTAAGCAGAAATAAGGGAATTATATTTCAGATTAAGTCAGATTTTCCCATTGATTTGATGCGGTTGCCCTGAAAAAATACAAAAATACTTGCTCAAATCAAAAATAGTGTATAACTTTGCAGCGATGAAAAATTTTAACGCCACATATTGTTGTTGTTGCACCACTGATATTCACTGGTGTGATTCTATTGTGCGATAAAACAACTCATCAATAGTAAAGTTAGTTTTTTTGAATAAATATACACAATGTCTGCCAGTGATTTTCAGCGGCGGACATTGTTGTTATGTTGAAAAGTTTTTTCACCATGTTCGCTCTTGCAAAGTCACTGGCGTAAAAACAAAATTTATTATGATTTACAAAAGTATGGCTGACCTTATCGGTCGCACCCCTTTAGTTGAGATTACAGGAATCGACGGCATGCAGGCACGTCTGGTAGTAAAGGTAGAGGCATTCAATCCCGGCGGCAGCGTCAAGGACCGCGTGGCATTGTCGATGATCGAAGATGCCGAGTCGCGCGGCGTGCTCACCCCCGGCGCCACCATCATTGAACCCACAAGCGGCAACACCGGCGTGGGACTTGCATGGATAGGCGCTGTGAAGGGCTACAAGGTGATCCTCACCATGCCCGACACCATGAGCGTGGAGCGTCGCAATTTGCTCAAGGCCTATGGCGCGCAGCTCGAACTCACTCCTGGCGCACAAGGCATGAAGGGTGCTATTGCACGTGCCGAGGAGTTGCGCGACAGCATCGAGGGTGCTGTCATCCTGGGGCAGTTTGTCAATCCCGCCAATCCCGCCGCGCATGAGCGTACCACTGCCCAAGAAATATGGAACGAGACCGAAGGTCAGGTGGACATCTTCGTGTCGGCAGCAGGCACAGGCGGCACAGTGACTGGCGCAGGACGTGCCCTCAAGCAGCACAACCCCGCCGTCAAGGTAGTGGCTGTAGAGCCCGCATCGTCACCCGTGTTGAGTGGCGGCAAGCCTGGCCCGCACAAGATCCAAGGCATCGGCGCGGGATTCGTCCCCGCAGTCTATGACGCGGCGGTGATCGACGAGGTCATGACCGTGGAGAACGAAGCAGCATTTGACGCGGCCCGCACACTCTCACGCCAGCACGGCTTGCTCGTGGGCATCTCAAGCGGTGCCGCATTCAGCGCAGCCCTTGAACTCGCACGCCGCAACGAGAACCGTGGCAAGACCATCGTAGCCATCCTCCCCGACACCGGCGAACGTTACCTGAGCGTATTTTAATATTTAAAAACGCTACGCGAGGCGTCCCTTAAAAGCGTCCTAAACAAAAAAACAATGATAACATCTGTTCCGCAACACAAAGAGTTGAAGAAATTGATTGAGACGGTGCGCTCGATCGTGTTTCCCGAGTTTTTCCCGAGAACTGAACCACTGGAACTGCAATTGCAGACGGTACTCACCTACCAGTTGTCAACAGTGCTCGACGACAATGCACAAGCAAGGAAAATCGCCAGCGATTTTATCGACGCGATGCCCGAGATCTCTCGCCTGCTGCACACCGACGTTGATGCCGTGCTGGCCAATGACCCAGCGGTGGAAAGCCGTGCCGAGGTGGTGTACTGCTACCCGCTGGCATGGGTGATGCTTCACTACCGCGTGGCACACCAGCTGCTGCTCATGGGGGTGCCACTGCTGCCGCGCATGCTCACCGAGATGGCGCATAGCGACACGGGGATTGACATACATCCCGCCGCAACCATAGGCGACCACTTCTGCATCGACCACGGCACAGGTGTTGTCATCGGAGCGACATCGATAATCGGCAGCAATGTCGTCATTTACCAGGGCGTGACACTGGGTGCAAAGAATTTCCAACGCGACAGCGACGGCCGCCCCGTGGACGCTCCGCGACACCCCATTATCGAGGACAACGTCACCATCTACTCCAACACCTCGGTGCTAGGACGCATCACGATAGGGCATGACACCGTGGTGGGCGGCAACATCTGGCTCACTCACGACGTGCCGCCGCACTCACGCATTGTGCAGGGCAACGTGTAATCACACGAGAGGTATGGCCTCTCTTTGCCTTATGCTTTGTATGAGAGAAAGATTTTCATAAGGTCTGGGCGGGGACTCTGCAAAATTCTATTGCTGAATAGTAACACAGCATGCGACAACAAGAAAATCGCTTAACTTGGACATCGAGCCCAGGTTAAGCGATTTTATTGTGTGCGGCTTGTCTATTATTCAGCCACTATCTTGCAAATCTCGACGATAGTCTTCATTGCTTTTTCCATCGAGGGAATGGGAACGTACTCATAACGTCCGTGCATGTTCATGCCGCCAGCGAAGATGTTGGGGCAAGGCAGACCCTTGAACGACAGCTGCGCGCCATCAGTGCCACCGCGTATGGGCTGCACCTTGACGGGAACGCCAGCGTTCTCCATAGCCTTCTTCGCCACGTCGATGATGTGCATCACGGGCTCAATCTGCTCACGCATGTTGTAGTACTGGTCCTTGATTTCAGCCTTGGCGCAGCCAGGGAACTCGCAGTTCACCTTGTGGCACAGGTGCTCAATCTCGCGCTTGCGGCTCTCGAAGCGTGCACGGTCATGGTCGCGCAGGATGTAGGTGAGCGTGGTCTTCTCTACGCTACCTTCCATAGCGATGAGATGATAGAATCCCTCGTAGCCCTCGGTGTGCTCGGGAGTTTCCCAGCGGGGAAGCATGATGGCAAACTGGTTGGCCACACGCATCGAGTTGAGCATCTTGTGTTTAGCAGCACCGGGGTGCACGTTGAGGCCGGTAAATGTAATCTTGGCGCTGGCAGCGTTGAAGTTCTCATACTCAAGCTCGCCCACAGCACCGCCGTCCATGGTGTAGGCCCAGTCGGCAGCAAACTTCTCAACGTCAAACTTGTGTGCGCCCATGCCGATTTCCTCGTCGGGGTTGAAGCCTATGCGTATGTCGCCGTGCTTCACCTCGGGGTGCTCCTGGAAGTACTCAACGGCAGCAAGAATCTCGGCGATGCCGGCCTTGTCGTCGGCTCCGAGCAGGGTTGTGCCGTCGGTGACGATGAGCTGCTGGCCCACGTAGTCGTTGAGTTCAGGGAATTGCTCGGGATCAAGCACGATGTTCTGCTCCTGGTTGAGCACGATCTTGCCGCCCTGGTAGTCAACGATGCGAGGCTTCACGTCGTGTCCGCTCATGTCGGGGGCAGTGTCCATGTGAGCGATGAAGCCCACTGTGGGCACCTTCTTGTCGGTGTTGCTGGGCAGCGTGGCAAAGAGGTAGCCGTTCTCGTCGAGCGAGATATCGCTCAAGCCCATATCGTGGAGTTCCTTCTCAAGGGCGCGGGCAAACACCATCTGGCCCGGAGTCGAAGGAGTGAGATTAGTGAGTTCGTCACTCTGGGTGTCAAACTTCACATACTGCAAGAATCTTTCGGTCAGTTTCATAATCCTTATATTAGTTTTTAAAATTATTTCAACATGCAAAGGTACTATTTTTTAACGAAAACTTAAACGCAAACGCAAAGTTTTTCTTCCTGCCGCCATAAGTTTGGATTTGCATTAATGAGCGTTGCCGGCTCGTCGCGCAGGAATTTGCTGGCTGGCGATACAATAAAAGCCGGGCTGATGCGTTATATATAGTAAAATATAAGGTCGGTTCTGCTAATTATGAGAACTATTGATTTGCTCAATCGTCTCGGCTTGATAGAACCTGCCGTAATGTGCATGTTTATGAACAGGATTTTCAACTATATTATCATATCACTGCTGGCGGCTGTGGCGCTGTCGGTGACCAGTTGCAAGAGCGCTAAAATGCGTGATGCCGACGAGGCATATGACCGCGGCGAGTATGACGCGGCAGCGACTATCTACCGCAAGGTTTACAACAAACTCACTGCCCGCGAGGACCGCTGGATGCGTGGCGAGGTGGCCTTCCAACTGGGCGAATGCTACCGTCACCTCAACCAGGCGTCGCGTGCCTCGGCTGCCTATCAGAATGCCTTGCGATATGAATATGAAGATTCTATGGCCATCTTCTACCTCGCCGAGGCTTTGCACCACGAGGGGAAGTACAAGGAGGCCATCGAGCAATACAACAAGTTCCTGGAACTCGTGCCCGGCGACTGGAAGTCGCAACAGGGCATCAGAGGATGCGAACTTGCCCCCAAGTGGAAGCAAGAGGGATCGCGCTACATCGTGAAGAACGCCAAGATGTTCAACTCTCGCCGAGCCGACTTTGCCCCGATGTTCCTCGACGGAAATGCCGACCAGCTTTATTTCACATCGTCAACCGAGAAAGCCATGGGCGACACTAAAAGCGAAATCACCGGCACCAAGAAGAGCGATATCTTCTTCTCTAAGAAGGACGAGAAAGGCAAGTGGTCGCGCCCCGAGGCTGTGGAGGGAGAACTCAACACGACCGACGACGAGGGCATCACCTCGTTCAGCCCCGACGGCACCACGATGTACCTGGCCAAGGCCGTGCGCAAGAACTCTCCCAGCAGCATCGACATCTACACCTCGCAGCGCAGCGAGGCCAAGTGGAGCGCGGCACAGAAGGTGGAAATCACCGCCGACACATTGAGCGCCTATTGCGACCCGGCCGTGAGCGCTGACGGCGCATGGCTCTACTTCTCGAGCGACATGCCTGGCGGACAAGGCGGCAAGGACTTGTGGCGCATCAACCTCAAGGACAAGCACGGCACGCTGGAGAACCTGGGCGAACAAATCAACACCCCGGGTGACGAGCGTTTCCCCTACTGCCGCGACGACAGCACATTCTACTTTGCAAGCGACGGTCACCCCGGCATGGGCGGACTGGACATCTTCTGCGCCAAATTACAGCCCTCGGGAAAATGGTTCATCGAGAACATGGGTTCGCCCGTGAACTCGGCCTACGACGACTTCGGCATCACCTATGCCAAGAACCAGACCGAAGCAGGGTTCTTCTCGAGCAACCGCAACGACGGACGCGGCTACGACCACATCTACAGTTTCGAGAAACCCGACCTCAAGATATGGATCAGCGGTTATGTGCTGGACAAGGACGACGAGCCAGTGCCCAATGCCGTGATACGCATCGTGGGCAACGACGGCAGCAACCAGAAGGCAGCGGGCAAGCCCGACGGATCGTTCCGCTTCGACCTGCAACGCGGCGTGGACTATGTGATGCTCGCTGGCGCCAAGGGGTACCTCAACGGCAAGCAGCAGTTCACAAGCGACCCCGAGGAGGCCGACGCCGAGTATAACGTGGATTTCATTCTGGCAGCGACAACCAAGCCACAGGTCATCGAGCACATCTTCTATGACTACAACAAGGCAACCTTGCGTCCCGAGAGCCAGGAAGCACTCAACGAAATGGTGCAGGTGATGAAGGACAACCCCGACATCGTGATCGAGATGGCCGCACACACCGACCGTGTGGGCAGCGAACGCTTCAACCAGGACTTGAGCGACCGCCGCGCCAAGAGCGTAGTGGACTACTTGGTGGAGCACGGCATCGACAATTCACGCCTTAAACCCAAAGGCTACGGCAAGACCGTGCCCAAGAAGGTGACCAAGCGCATCAACAGCCAGTACCCGCAGTTTGAAGAAGGCGTGGAACTCAACGAGGAATTCATCAAGGGGCTCTCACCCGAGGACCAACAGGCAGCCGACCAAATCAACCGCCGCACCGAGTTCCAAGTCATCTCCACA
>JAGHSP010000099.1 GCA_018065815.1 Candidatus Sodaliphilus limicaballi
TCGGGCGTTGCTGCACCCACTAACTTTTTGCCGTAACACCATGGTCGCCGCTGACAACATTTCCACCGCAAAGTTACGGCACCGCTCTGCGCCCAAGGACATGCAAGTTTCCACGGAAATCTCCACACTGCGGTAGTATTTCCCCGAAAATCCTTGTTCTCACTTCGCTCTGAGTGCCAGTTTTCAATGCAGTGTAAAGTTTAGCACGGCTAAACAGGTGTTTAACAATCAAAAAGTTACAATTATGAGTATTAGCAATCTTCCCAACATCAGCATCTGCGAATCCGCACAAGCCATCACCTCGATGCTCGCGGACAAGGTTTACCGAATCTTTGACTGCATCAACAAAGCCGGTTTTGATAATTCGGAGTGGGGGCTGGTCGAATACGTCGATACAGTGAACTACTTCGGCAGCAAGGAACATGAGAATCTTAACGGCAAGTTTGTCTATATCTGGGCTGCTCCCGAGGACTTTGACTATCTGCCCGAACTGAATGCAATCGCCCCTGACTATGTTCTGCACACCGATGACGAGAGCGAGATCCGCCTATACGAGATTGACTGATGTCACTTGCCATCAACACAAAAGCCGGCTCAACGAGTCGGCTTTTAGTGAAATTTGTTTGCTTGGATAAAAAATATTTGTACCTTTGCAGTGTAAATATCCTTCTTGACTGAACGGCTACGTGCTCTGCGTAGCCCACGAGTGTAGGTCAAGGGGATTATTTTTTTATGAGCATTTCACTTGTTTTGCACCAGTAGTAATATGCCTCGGGTAGCAATTTCTTCAATTTTTCCAGTTTGTTTGTCAATGTCGGAGCAATCATCATTCCTGTGATGTCGCCGTCATATTTCTCAATGGCAGAAATGCCTTTTTCAATGCATGTCGCTATGTACGACGCTCTTGCCGAGTCAACTATCGCATCTTCAATGTAATACTTGCCGTTGAACATCATGTTTTTAATTCGGCTGATGCCGTTCTGGAGCAATGCGAAGTCGCCAACACCGGCTTTTCCGCGAGTGGCAAGCAAAAGTGAAGTCTGGCGTATGTCTTCGAAGATTTGATTGACATCTCCTTCCATTCCTCTGTAACCCATTTCAACTTGTGCGATGCGATGAAATGACTTGCTTGTAATTGTTAGGTCAATAACTCGCTCAAACAGACGGCTTATGTCATAGAGTTGCTTGATGATCTCCATCGAGCGACTGTTCCCATTCTTGTAATATGGAATGCCAGTTGTGTTTGGTGCGTATGCTGTGAGCTTGTCGCCTAGAATATCCCCAACCGAAGGTACCCTTACCTTTGACGGTTCCCCGTCAATTTCCAAAAATGGCCCTACAATATCAATGTTATTAACTTGGTTGTAATGGGTGTCTTCATAGAGCACATCAAGTAAGATATATGACTCTTTGTTGTTGTCATTGTTATAAGCCAGCTGATAGAAGAACTTAGAATGGCTCTTTGGAACATTCTTGCCTGCGCTTTTCCTTTCGATGAACTGCAGGTTGGTAAAGCCGTATGCCTTGTAATCAGTCAGGTACTTCTCGATCTCAGTGCCAGGAGGACAGATAATATCCACATCTATTGAAAGCCTGTGGGTAATGTCACCGAGCATGAGCATGACTGCACTGCCGCCTTTGAATATGAATGGACAGCCTGACTTGGACAACAGCTCAAGTAAAGTGAGTGCCTTTATTACTTTCTCTATAATTTGGGTGTCGGGATATTTGTATCTGTTGGCAACCTCGGCAATCCATTCTGCCGAATGACATGAAGGCTTTATCATGATTTTACTTGTTCATTAAATCGTTGTACAAAAACATCATACTGCCCGCGGCGTTTTGCGTATGACAGCAATTTCACTTGGTCAACTTTATATAATGACCGTGCCATTTCCATCACTCTAACTGACTCGTAGCCGTGGAGGTAGTGGAAATCCTTGTCCGAATTGATGTCAACAAGGAGTTTTTCTATAGTCGTAGTTGTTATTCCGTCAATCTTCTGTGTCGGAGCCCTTGAAATAAGCGGCTTAACTATTATCGGTTGTTTGGACAAGTCAACATAATTGTTCATCATGTTTTCGTCAGGAGACAGAAACACATTGTCATAACTCTCCTGCAAAAGATGGAACACCATTTCAGTCGCATCACGGTCAACCTCCACATAAATAGCATTGTTGATTGACATGTGGTGCTGAAGACCAGCAAGGTCCCGACCGCAATAAACACATGTTGTGATGCCAGGGAATCTCTCTTGAACTTTCTTGGCAATCTTCTTTGACTTATCGTCTATTGTCGGGACAAATTCACTCTTATACCGATTGACAGAATATTGCCCGCGTCCCACTTTGAACAATTCTTTCCTGTCAAGGCGTTGACGCAGGTGCCACGCCAGCAAAATGGGCGAAGCAATACCTTCCATCCTCTTCTTCAAGTCAGAGAACTTGAAATCAGGATGGAATGCAATGTATTCTGATATTTTAGTGTTAACTGTAGTCATAGCGGAAATTTTCTGCAAAGATACTAAATAATGCCAATAATTCAAAATATTGGAGTTATTTAGTTTTTATTTTTGTCTTTTTGTACCTCGGAAGGCTGTATTACTTTTGCACCATAATAAATTGGAAATACTATGGCAAAACACACATACAACCTGCACCTGAAAGGCTATGTCGGCGGTTGCGACTTCGACCGTGACTATGTTGACTATATCCTTGCCAACAATGCCGGCAAGCCGGTGTCGGTGCTCATTGACTCCCTGGGTGGCTCGCTCGCCACTGCTCTCAGCATCGCATCTGCCTTCAACACCCATGGTGACGTGTCTGTGCACTTCGTGGGCATGAAC
>JAGHSP010000083.1 GCA_018065815.1 Candidatus Sodaliphilus limicaballi
TTCTTATTCAGTTAAATCAGAGCAATCTGTTGTAACTATACTACAATAGATTTTTTGCAGATTCCCCGCGCGGATCTCACTCACACATGATTTTGTAATGAGAGGTTTCCAGCCTCTCTTATCACCCACATTAGTTCTTTCTCTATGTCTTAACTTTGTTCGACACAAAGATTTTGCTTATGTCTGGCTGTGGGCTCAGCAAAGTACTATTGGTGTATAGTTACTTTGTTACTATCGTTTTTAGTTGAGAAAAACAGTAGCCGTTATGATAGGATATTGTCAAAAAAGTAGTAATTTTGTAATTCAAATCATGACAAAATGAAGAAAGTATTATATTTCATATTTATGGCGTGTGTGCTGGGGGCGTGTAGCACCGTGTCGAGCGACAAAGATGCTGGCGAGAACATGCTCACCCATGCCAAGTTACTCACTATGAGCAAGCATGGCGGCTACACGTTGGCTACCATTGCCAACCCTTGGGGCGAGGGCACGCTACACCGCTATGTGCTGGTTCCTGCCGGCAAGGATTTGCCTGATTCGCTGCCCGAAGGAACTGTCGTGCGCACCCCGATCAAGAATGCACTTGTATATTCGGCCGTGCACACCGGGATTCTTGCCGAACTCGGTGCTGCCGATGCGGTGAAAGGAGTCACTGATGTGCAGTATTTCACCGATAGTTTGGTTCTTGCCCGCGTGCAGGAAGGCACAGTTGCCGATTGTGGGTCGAGCATGTCGCCCACGATTGAGAAGGTGATAGAAATGCACCCCGACGGCATTTTGCTGTCGCCCTATCAAGATGCTAACTACGGTCAAGTCACGTCGCTGAATATTCCCCTCATCGAGTGTGCCGACTACATGGAGCAAACGCCGCTGGGACGTGCCGAGTGGATAAAGTTCTATGGCGCGCTGGTGGGAAAGGAAAGCGAAGCCGAGAAGATATTTGACAATGTCGTGAAGACCTACGAGCAGTTGCGCGACGAACGTGCAGCCCATGGCAAACCTCACCCCAAAGTGCTCACCGAGACGGTGATTAGCGGCGTGTGGAATGTGCCCGGCGGCAAGAGTTACATGGCGCAGATAATAAAGGACGCTGGCGGAAATTACCCCTGGGCCGATGATGAGCACAGCGGATCGCTGTCGCTTGATTTCACCCAAGTGCTTGCACAAGCCAAGGATGCCGATGTGTGGCTAGTGAAGTCGTTCAACATCAACTCGTATGCCGACTTGAAAGGTGCTTACGAATTAAACGACCGTTTTGATGCCTTCAAAAACCGCAAGGTGTATTGCTGTGACACTAATGCAACCAGACTTTTCGAGCGATTCCCGTTCCATCCAGAGCTGTTGCTGGCCGAATACTGCAACATTTTTGACGGAAATAATGACTCATTAATATTCTATGCACCATGCAAGTAACCCAAGGCCATAGCACTCGTCGCACAGTAACCGTGATGGTGTTGCTTGCAGTGTCATTGCTGTTGCTTGCAGTGTCGTGCATGCTGGTGGGTAAGGTTGATATTCCTGCCAGCGACGTGTGGGCGGTCATGACAGGCGGCAGTAGCGGCAACGAGGCGTGGGATATAATCGTCATGGAGACGCGGTTGCCCATGATTGCCACGGCAGTGCTGGCTGGCGCCGCATTGTCGGTATCGGGCCTGTTGCTCCAGACCACATTCAACAATCCGTTGGCTGGTCCGTCGATACTGGGTGTATCGACAGGTGCCGGGCTTGGCGTGGCTGTCGTTATGCTAGCCATGGGAGGTACAGTGGGCGGTATTTTCGGGCAGACGGTGGGCAGTTATGTGGCTACGTTGCTCGGTGCGCTAGTCGGTGCCGGGGTGGTGCTGGCTATACTTATCGCATTTTCTTCAATAGTGAAAAACAGCACAGTGCTGCTTATCATAGGCATACTGGTTAGCTACCTTGCGTCAAGCATTATATCGCTGCTCAACAGCCTTGCTACCGAAGAAGGCATCTCAAGCTACGTGGCATGGGGATTCGGCACATTCTCGGGAGTGACCATGACGCAGTTACCCGTGTTTGCATCGCTCATAGTCATTTCGCTAGTGGCAGCGTCGCTCATGGTCAAACCTCTTAACGCAATGCTCATGGGCACCCGTTATGCCACTAATATGGGCGTGGACGTGAACCGCTCGCGCAACATGCTGTTGCTAGTCACTGGTGTGCTCACTGCTGTGGTGACAGCCTTTTGCGGTCCCATAGGGTTTGTGGGCATGGTGGTGCCTCATGTGGCACGCTTGATGCTCGGCACGAGCAACCACACGCGACTCTTGCCAGCCACGATGATGGCAGGTGCATGCGTTGCACTGTTGTGCACATTGATCAGCGTGGCAGGAAAGCATGGCGTGATACCCATCAACGCCATCACGCCTGTCATAGGGGTGCCAATAATAATTTACTTGATTGTTAACCGTCGCAAGATACAATATTTCAACTGATGGCAAAGTCACTCATATCTACACAAGGACTGGCAGTGGGCTATAAGCGTGGCAACGAGGCTGTGCAGTTGCTCGCAGGGCTGAACCTTGACCTGCGCGAAGGCACGCTGGTGGCGTTGCTGGGCATGAATGGTGCCGGCAAATCGACATTGCTGCGCGCCATCACGGGCGACACGCGTCCGCTAGCAGGCAAGTTGTGCTATGCCGGGCGTGATGTGACGGAGATGTCGCTGTCAGAGCGCGCTAGGTTCATGGGGCTGGTGTCAACCGACCGTATTGCTGCCGGAGGACTCACCGTGACCGAACTGGTGGAGATGGGCCGTCAGCCACACACAGGCTTCCTGGGACGTTTGAGCAAGCATGACCATGAAGTGGTGGCGCATGCAATCGAAAGCGTGGGCATGGCTCACAAGGCTAACTCTTACACGTCGTCGTTGAGCGATGGCGAGAGGCAGAAGTGCATGATAGCCCGCGCATTGGCACAGGAAACACCTGTAATTGTCCTTGACGAACCCACAGCGTTCCTGGATGTGGCCAGCCGCATTGAGACTATGGAACTATTGAGCAATCTTGCCCACAAGCAAGGCAAGGCTGTGTTGTTGAGTAGCCATGACATGTCGCAGTCGCTGCTCAAGGCTGATGAGTTGTGGCTCATTACCCACGACCGTGAGGTGCTTACTGGCTCTGCCCGCGAGTTGGTGGCACAGGGCGCAATGGAACGACTCTTCCCGTCGCCCAATATCAGATTCAACCCCACGATACTTGACTACGAGCATGTATAGGTGTGTTTTGCAGATTCAAGGATAGAACACATATCAAAAT
>JAGHSP010000425.1 GCA_018065815.1 Candidatus Sodaliphilus limicaballi
AATATGAACCATTTAAACTAATTTTATTAACTAATTAAAAAACTAAAAGTATGAAAAAATCATTACTCTTAGCAGGTCTTATCGCTATGGGCCTTGGCGCAAGCGCACAGACTCCTTTCGCCTATAGTATTTCGGGCGAACGCGCTGGTGACATCTTGGGTGTAGAATTCGCCCTCAATGCTGATGCACAGAACGTAGAACTCCAGCTGGTTAATGTTCAGACCAAGGAAGTTGTTGCAACTGAGCCTCTCGGTGGAGCAACAAATGGCAAACATGAGGCTTTTATGAGCCTTGAAGATCTTGCTGATGGTGTTTACACCCTTCAGATTGCAGTTTATGGTGAAGCTCTTACCGAGCCCAAACAGGTGTTCAGCGACTTTGGCACAGGCCAAGCTCACCAGTTCTGGAGCCCCTATGGCATCGCTGTTGACAACAACCCCTTGAGCCCCAACTTCGGCCGCGTTCTTTGCAACGAGTCACAGACAAGCGTTCCCGCTAGCTACTTCGCAGGTGGCAAGGTAGGTCTCTTTGAGTACACTCCCGCAGGTGAGTTTGTTGCTTATCACAACCCCCTGAACATCCACACAGACTTCTGCCCCGACGGCACAAATCGCGCCTTCAACTTCAAGAAGATCCGCATCTCTAAGGACGGTCGCATCTTCGTGGGCGTTGACAACTGCACCCACAACCCCATCTACGAGCTCAGCGCTGACCTCGAGACTTGGACACCTCTCTTCGATGGTACACTCGATGCCTCTACTGGTTATGTCAGCGACGCTGAAGGCAAGTTCATCGCAGGCCCCAGCGCTGCATTTGACGTAGTGGGCGAAGGCGAGAACCTGAAGCTGGTTAACCTCGCTTGCAAGGGCGGTCAGGTATTTGCTTATGGTAACTACACTACTCACACCTACGACCTGGGTACAGCTACATCAGTTAGCTCTCCCGTGGGCGAGATGGACGAGGTTATTCCCCTGAGCATGCAGTACACTATCTCTGCTCAGAGCGTATCTCTGGCATTCGATGAGGATGCTAAGGGAATCTGGTATGTGCAGTACCGTGGCACTCCCACTGAGGCACAGCCCTCAATCAAGCACGTTTCACTCAACGCCGATGGCGAGTGGGAAGAGGACTACAGCGACGCTAAAACACTTGTTCGCGGCGGTGGTGTAGCTTGGAACAAGGACTACACAATGCTTGCAATTCCCCAGGGCAACAACCTGCTGGGTATCTTTGAGGTCACTGAGGGTGAAGCTGGTCCCGTCCTTAACCAGATTCACAGCCTCTCAGTTTCAAGCATCCGCGGTTTCAACGACATCGCTTGGGACTATGCTAACAACATCTACGCTTGCGACAACGGCAAGGAGGTTCTCCAAATGATTCAGCTCCCCAACGTAAAGGCTTCTAACAGCATGGTTAAGGAGAACGAGGTAGAACCCATTGTAACTCCCACCGACATCACATTCGAGGTACAGGCTACTGCAGTTAAGGATCTCAACACCGAGGTTGTTAAGACTCTCAAGTACATTGAGAACGGTCAGGTAGTTATCGAGAAGGCTGGCGTTAAGTACAACGTAGCTGGTCAGGTAATCAAGTAATTGATTTATTCCTTAAATAATAAAAGCACTCCGCAAGGGGTGCTTTTTTTATAGCCTAGATAGCCTAGATAGCCTAGATAGCCTTTATAGCCTAGATAGCCTTTATAGCCTAGATAGTTTTATTTCTATAGCGGCTATCCAGGCTATAACGGCTATTCAAGCTATAGCGGCTATAACTGCTATTAAAATTCTATGCCGTGCTGCTTGAGCAGTTGTTTTAGGCGGGCGTTTTCGGCCTCTAGTTGCTTGAGGCGGTCGTCGATGCCTTGACGATAGCCCGTGCGTGCTGCATACATGCGTTCTTTTATTCCGCCATTCTCTACAAAGTCCTTTTCAAGCACTTTGAGATAACTGTTGATCATTGCATCTACCATGTGACACAAGGTGATGGCACAATTGCAACATTCTTCATCATTCCATTTCTCAAAGAAAGTCTCATATTGTTCAAGATCGTTGTTACTCTTGCAAAATGCCAACAATCCATCATATCTAGAATGTCCTTGCCCCCATTGCTGTAGCTGTTTAGCCTTGAGGTAATCGCAATAATCCTCGCGCAGTTCCTGTATGCTTGCCCGAGCCACATTAAGTAGTTTGAGCTGCATCTCGGTGGATGTGATACCATCGGACATCCCTTCAACAATATTCTGTTTGCCCGATCGTGCAGCTTGAACCATCTGGTCGACAGTGCGGTCGCCATAAGGAGGTAAAAAGCGTCGGCAAAACACTATGGTAAATTGGTATAACACCACGGTCTTGCGATAGAAGTAGAGGGTTTCCCATCGGTCTTGACGCTTTAAGACATTCATGATTTTATAGTTTTTTATAGCATGATAGCCTTTATAGCCTTTATAGCCTTTATAGCCTTTATAGCCTTT
>JAGHSP010000207.1 GCA_018065815.1 Candidatus Sodaliphilus limicaballi
TAATTTCTTTCAGTTATTATTAAATCAGTGTTATCAGTGAGATCTGCGCGGGGATATTACCCAAAATACCATTGTTGAATAGTTACGTCTGCAAGACGCTAATGAAAAACATAGTTTTATTCGGTAGCGTCTATCTCCTTAACAGTTTGGATTTGACTTTCCCTATCACATTGTCGCGCAAATCCTTTGAAATAAATAGACTGGCTACCGATCCTACTAGTATTGCTACCTCTATGTAGATATTAGTGTCGACCACACACGGTATGGCCCCAATTAATATAAGCAGCAAGGGTATCGTTGAGATTTTGTAGAACTGGACGCTGATGTATTTTCTCACATCAATCCATCGGCATGCGATAAGTATAATATAGGTTATCGCATAAGAGAGTATCACGCCATTTACTCCGAGAGGCTTGATGAACAAATAGTTCAAAACGACATTAATAATAGGAGCGGCTATGACTGTGGGGAGTAAACGGTGAGTGTTTTTCTCGCATTGATATATGATTTCAAAATACCCTGCCAATGCGAAGAACATGGTTGAAACGCACAACGGATAAAGGTATTTGATGCAATCAATATAGTTGTCATTGAGCATATAAGGGAATATGAGCTTGGCCGTGAATGTATATAGCAAGATTACTAATGCAAATGAGAAAATGTATCCATTGAAAATCTTCGAGAAAAATAGGTTTCGGTCTTTGCTATTATATTGTTGGATAGCATTTTCTTGCCATGTCTGCTGGAATATTATAGCAATCGTTTGTGCCACTGTTGCCAGTCGGCTTGCGACGCCATATATGCCGCTATCATGAAGGCCTATGTACTCTGTGATGAAATATCTGTTGCTGAATCCAATAAACCACCAGCAGATGCAAGCAGGTAGCAATGGAATTGAGAATTTCAAGATTTCTCGCCTCAGCTCCTTGTAGTCGCACAACTTTGGATTAAAGTATTTTTTTAGTGCTTTTTCTTTGATCTCAACGGCTACTGTCGCTATAATTCGAGCCAGTATGTTTGCAATGAAAATACCTTCAACTCCCATTGAAAGGAATTTGATTAACACAACACTGAGTATTGCAATGGCAAATGACGCTATCAAACTCATTGCAATGAAACTGCGGTTGTTGCCCAATCCTCTCACCGTTTGTGCATATACGTCGTAGAACGACATGACAATAAGCAGTGTGATTGTATAGCCCAAATAGTTAAACGGATGTATGAAATAAACGCCTATTGCTATCAGTGTCGTTATCAATGAAGTCTGTAACAGTGTTTTGTTAACCAGCGTCACAATGTTTGTGCGCTTGATAGTGTCTTGCGTCTCGAGCAGAAACCTAAACGCACCGTCGCGCAGCTGGAGTGTGACGATGGGCATAAGCACAAAACATGCTGTAAGGCACAAGTCATAGTAACCATATTCGGCGGGGTCGTTTATGTAATGGGTATAAAAAGGTAAAAGCAGGAATGTCATCAGCTTTGAACCGATGACTCCTATTGAATAGACCAGGAAATCCTTGGCCATTTTTTTGCTTCTTGTTGTTTTTGTTTCGCTCATTGCTTTATCAGTTTACCATGAACCATAGGCCTTGCGGTCGGCATCGATGCGCAGCAGGATGAACAGCAGTGCCGTGAATCCCCACAACGATGAACCTCCATAGGAGAAGAAGGGTAACGGGATGCCTATGACTGGGCATAGTCCTATTACCATGCCTATGTTCACTGCAAGATGGAATATGAAATAGGATGCCACGCAGTAGGCATACACTCGGCCAAAGGCTGTGTGCTGCCGCTCGGCTATGCCTATGATGCGATAGATAAGTGCAACAAAAGCTAGCACAACAGCTGTTGTGCCCACAAACCCTGCCTCTTCGCCTATGGTGCAGAAGATGAAGTCGGTGTGCTGCTCTGGCACATATTTTAGTTTGGTTTGGGTTCCATTGAGGTAGCCTTTACCCCACATACCGCCTGAACCAATGGCTATCTTGCTCTGGTTCACGTTGTAACCTACGCCGCGGGGGTCCTCGGCTATGCCTAGCGTCACCTTGATGCGGTTTTGCTGGTGTGGTTGCAAGATGTTGTTAAACGCAAAGTCAACCATGAAGATAAAGCTCACCGAGATACCCACAAATGCTATGGTGACGAGAATCTTGCGCATGTCGTCATGAAACATTCCATAGAGCAAGTAGAGTATGGTTGCGGTGATCATGGTGAAGAAATAGAGATAGCCGTTCACCTCGATGCCAAACCATGCCAGTGTGCCCACAATGAGTGCGCTTGCTGCATAGGCTAGTGTTACATTGCGGGTGAGCGTGAATGATTTCACAAAGATTGCCAGCATTACCACTGTGAGCACCATGATGATGACAAATGCTATGAAAATGCCTAACGGAATGCCCATGAATATCACTGCGGCAAACTTGAGCACAACCACAAAATAAGTGATGGCACACAGTGCAGCAAAGAGCACGAATCCACTCATGCCTTCGCGGTAGAGAACGAAGATGAGCGAGGTATAGACTAGGGCCGAACCCGTCTCGCGTTCCAGGATAATCGATAGGATAGGGGTGATGATAATTGCTGCCGCTATTGCATAGTTGCGCCATGAATTGAGCGCAAATCCATAAGTGTCAAATAGTTTGGCAAGGGCAAGGGCAGTGGCAAACTTGGCAAACTCGGCAGGCTGTATGCTATTAGAACCTATCTTGATCCATGATCTAGAACCCTGGATATCGGGGGCAATGAATATTGTGACAATGAGCACAATGATCATGACTCCGTAAATAGGGTAGGCATAGGCTTCATATATGCGTCGGTCAAGCAACAGCAGCACCAAGCCGATGACTAGCGACAGGCCTGCCCATATAATCTGCTTGCCAGAGAAGTTGGACCAGTCGATGAGAATGCCCGTCTCGATGTTGTGTGACGCCGACATGATCGTGACTATGCCGGCTACGACCATGACCAGGTATATTATTATCGTCAACCAGTCAACCGACTTGATCAACGATGTATTCTCGTTGTCATTCCTTAGTTCCATCGTTACTTGGATTAGGTGTTTCAGTTGTTTTTTCCTCGGCGGGCTTGGCTTTTTCTTTCTGCTTCGCGCCGGGACGTCCTGCACCGTAAGCCTTGGTGCTGAAGATTGAAGTATTGCTCATCGATGATGCCAGGCTCTCGCGGGTGAGTTTGCCTGAAAGGTATTTCTCAATCATGAGTGTGCCGATGGGCACGCCGAATGTTGCACCGAAGCCACCGTTCTCTACATATACTGCCACAGCAATCTTAGGGTCGTTCATCGGAGCAAATCCCATAAATGCCGAGTGGTCACGTCCGTGTGGGTTCTGTGCAGTACCGGTCTTGCCGCAGATGTCAAGTCCGGGCACATTACCCGAGCGGCTGGTACCGCCGGTGATTGACATGCGCATGCCTTCTACTGCGTGCTCGAAGTATTCCTTGTTGATGCGTGTCTCGTGACGTTCGATGTTCTTTTTGAGCACACCCACGCCCGCAATCTTGCGCACCACGTGAGGTGTGATGTAGTAGCCGCGATTGGCAATGCAGGCGCTCATGTTGGCAATTTGTAGCGGTGTGGCTAGGATTTCGCCCTGGCCTATGGCGTCGCTGATGATGGAGTTTGCTACCCATTTGCCCTCGCCCAGATTTTTGTCATAGTAGGCGCTGTTAGGGATGAAACCACGGTTTTCCCCGGGTATGTCGATGTTGAGTTTGTAGCCATATCCGAAATCCACCATGTAGTTTTTCCACACCTCAAAAGCCTTTGACGTGCTGCCATATTTCTTGCGGTTGTCGAGCATGTGCTTGAGTCCCCAGCAGAAGTAGCCATTGCATGACGTCTGGATGGCAGGTTTCAACGTGATGGGAGACCCATGGCCGTGGCAGCCCACTCTGAGGCCGCCGCTGATGAATCCGCGGTGGCAGGGATAGGCAGTGCTCAGGTTGATGACTTGTTCCTGCTCGAAGATGAGGCCTTGTGACAGCTTGAATGTCGATCCGGGAGGATAGGCACCTTGTATCGATCGGTCGAAGAGGGGCTTGAAGTTGTCGGTCCACAGGGCTGTGTAGTTCTTGCCGCGGTCGCGGCCGGCAAGCAATGCGGGGTCATAGCTGGGACTAGTCACGAGCGCCAGTATCTCGCCGGTCTTGGGCTCGATGCACACGATTGCGCCTATCTTGCCTCGCATCAGTTCTTCGCCGAACTGCTGTAGCTCGATGTCGATGGTCAGGTTCAGGTCATTGCCCGCTACCGGCTCCACGTCGTTGGCGCCATTGTTGTAGTGACCTTGTATCTTGCCCAGGGCGTCTCTGATGAGCACTTCCTTGCCTTTCACGCCACGCAGGTATTTCTCGTAACTCTTTTCAATGCCCATGTCGCCGGTATAGTCGCCGGCACGGTAGTAGTTGTCTTTCTTTATTTCTTCTTCTTTGACCTCACGCAAGCATCCCAGCACATTGGCGGCGGCGTGATAGTTATATTGCCTCAAAATGCGCTGGGCGATGAAGAATCCCGGGAAACGGTACAGTTTTTCCTGGATGCGTCCGTAGTCCTCGGGGGTGAGTTGGCTCATGAAGGTCTGCTGTATGTAAGCGCTATAATTGGGGTTCTTGCGCATGTCTTCCATGCGCTTCTCGAAATCCTCTCGTGTGATGCGCAGCGTGTTGCAAAACTCCAGCGTGTCGAGGTTGTGCACGTCACGGGGTATCATCACGAGGTCATAAGCCGGTTCATTATAGACGATGAGCCTGCCCTTGCGGTCGTAGATGAGGCCGCGCGACGGGTAGGTGATTTTTTCGATAAACGCATTGTTGTCGGCATTTTCCTTATACTGCTCGTTGCCCAGTTGCAACACGTACAACTGGAAAATGTATATGATCACGAGCACGGTGATGAAACCGCCTATGACATATTTGCGTTTCTCTAGATTATAGTTTTTTCTCACGACGTGTACTTACTAAACTATCTATACCTAAAAGCAACAGTATGGAAAGCACGCTACTGGCTCCTATGCGTTCTACTGTGAGTAGTAAGTCATTGAGCGTGAACGCTTGGATGAAAAACAGTATTGTGCAGTAGATAAGCGCCATTGTTGATACATACTTGAAGTAGCATGTAAATCCCATCGAGTCGATCGAAGGCAATGGCGAGTTCATCTCGTCCTCGCGGGTGATGTAGAGGTTGATTACCGGCAGGCGCAATGCAGCAGTCAGCGTGCATGCCATTGCGTGCATGCCGGAAGTGTTGCCAAAGATATCTATTATCAGGCCCATTGCAAATGCCAGGCTGAACAGCAGTGCCTTGTGCATGTTGACAGGAAACCTGAAAAGCAGGTAAATGAAGATGATGGGTGTGGCAACATCAAACAATATCACCTTGTTGCACACCACTTGCAGCAGGGTGAGCACGACAAATAGTATTGCGAATTGAATGATTGATTTGTTCATTTATTTCTTCTTGCCTTCCTGTTGTTGTAAACTTTTCTCTTCAAGCTCTTTGAGTTCGTCACGCATGTTGTTGGAAATCACACGCACGGTGCTCAACTGGCTGAAGTTGGTAGTCAGTTTCACCTTGAGTGAGATGAAGCTGTTTTTAGCCGAACTTGCTTTGCTTGCCACGGTGCCCACAATCACGCCCTCGGGGAATACTGCAGAGTAACCCGTGGTGATGATGGTGTCGCCTTGTGCAAATTTCACCTGCTTGGGCAACTGCTCGAGCATTGCATACTCGGGGCTCACGCCATCCCACACGAGGTTGCCGTGGTACTCGCTGTTTTTGAGTTTGCACGACAGCACCATGTTGGGGTTGAGCAGCGAAATGATACGCGCCGAGTGGGGGCCGGTAACCTCTACCATGCCCACAATACCGTTTTGATCCACCACGCCCATCTCCGGTTTCACTCCGTCGAGTTCGCCGCGGTTGATGGTGATGTAGTTGTTAGGCTGCGAGATGCTGTTGCTTATCACATGCGACACGATAAACTTGTACTGGTTCAGTCGGGGCTGTATTGCAGTGTCGGGCAGCAGCAGTTTATATTCGTTGATCTCGTCACGCAGTTTCACGACTTCCATCTCGAGCAAGGCATTGCGTTCTTGCAAGTCCTCGTTGATGTCTTTCAGGTGCACGTAGTTAGTCACAGAGCTGATGCCCTCATACACGGTCGCGCTCACAGAGTTGGCCGATGTGAGATAGACGCTCTGCTGGTAGGGGTTGTTGTTCACGAGCATCATCAGGCTCATTATCACATAGACGATAAAAATGAACCACGGATAGTGCTTGGTTATGAATTCTAGTAGATGTTTCATTTAACGGACCTCTTGATGTGTCACCTTTATATCACACAGCAGTTATCGTGCTAGATTTTATGGCTAGCAACGACAACTGCGTTGTGTAAGTCGTTTGTGCTTAATGTTTTATCGCTTCAAGAACTTGAAGTGCTTGATATTCTTCAGTGCGATGCCTGTTCCCTTAGCCACAGCATGCAGGGGATCATCGGCCACATGGAACTGAATGCCTATCTTGTCGGTCAAGCGTTTGTCAAGTCCGCGCAGCAGGGCGCCGCCGCCCGAGAGATACACACCGTTCTTCACGATGTCGGCGTAGAGCTCCGGAGGTGTTTGCTCGAGGGCGCTGAGCACAGCAGCCTCAATCTTTGATATTGATTTCTCAAGGCAGTGGCTGATTTCCTGATAGGTCACTGGCACTTCCATCGGGAGAGCTGTCATCTGGTTAGGACCGTGCACGATATACTCCTCGGGGGGATTGGCCAGCTCGGTGAGGGCGCTGCCCACGTTGATCTTGATGAGTTCGGCAGTGCGTTCGCCCACTTTCACGTTGTGCACGCGGCGCATGTGCTCAATGATATCTTCGGTCAAGTCATCGCCTGCGATGCGAATGCTCTTGTTGCTCACGATACCGCCCAGTGAGATGACTGCGATCTCGGTTGTACCGCCGCCTATATCGACAATCATGTTGCCCTCGGGTGCAAGGACGTCAAGACCTATACCCAGTGCGGCTGCCATAGGCTCGTAGATCATGTAAACCTCGCGTCCGCCTGCGTGCTCGCTAGAGTCGCGCACGGCACGTATCTCAACCTCGGTAGAACCAGAGGGGATACACACCACCATCTTGAAACTGTTAGAGAACCAGCGGTTCTTGGCGCTCAGTTTCTTGATGAGGCCGCGCATCATCAGCTCGGCAGCTGCAAAGTCGCCGATCACACCGTCACGCAAGGGGCGCACTGTGCGGATTCCTTCGTGCACCTTGCCACGCATTTCGCGTGCCTTTTCGCCCACGGCCACGAGTTTGTTGGTCTTTGTGTCAAGCGCTACCACTGAGGGTTCGTCGATGACTATCTTGTTGTTGTGGATAATGATAGTGTTGGCTGTTCCTAAGTCAATCGCTATATCCTGCGAGAAAAGTCCCATAATTCTTTATTCTGTTTTATATTTATATTCGTTGTTAATTTTTTATCAATGTTTAAAGTGTCTGATTCCAGTCATGACCATTGCCACATCATTTTTGTTGCAGTAGTCTATGCTCTCGTTGTCGCGCACTGATCCGCCAGGCTGTATCACTGCGGTGATGCCGGCTTGGTGTGCTATCTCCACGCAGTCGCCGAAGGGGAAGAATGCATCCGATGCCATTACTGCTCCATTCAGGTCCTGGTTGAAGCTGCGGGCCTTGTCTATTGCCTGTCGCAATGCGTCAACTCGCGAAGTCTGTCCCACTCCGCTGGCAAGCAGCATTTTGCCCTTTGCCAGCACGATGGCGTTGCTCTTGCTGTGCTTCACTATCTTGTTGGCAAACAGCATGTCCTCAATCTGCTGGGGTGTTGCTGCGCAGTTAGTCACTTGTTTCAACTCGTCGGGAGTCTCAACGTGTGTGTCGCGTGCTTGCACGAGCATTCCGTTGAGAGTGGTGCGTGCCTGCAGGCAGGGCAGGGCAAAGTCTTTCATCTCCAGGATGATGCGGTTCTTCTTCTGCTTGAGTGTTTCAAGTGCTTCCTTGGTGTAGCTGGGAGCAATGCACACCTCGATGAACACCTTGTTCATTTCCTGTGCAGTCGCCTCATCGACCTCGCGGTTAGTGACGTGCACTCCACCGAATGCACTCACTGGGTCGCCTGCCAGCGCGCAGTTGAATGCGTCAACCAGGGTGGGGCGTGAAGCGAGTCCGCATGCGTTGTTATGCTTCATGATCACGAAGGTGGGTTCGTCGAAATCCTTTATCAGGCTCACTGCTGCGTCAATATCGAGCAGGTTGTTGTAAGAGATTTCCTTGCCATGAAGTTGTGTGAACATAGCGTCGAAGTCGCCAAAGTAGAATCCTTCCTGGTGAGGGTTCTCGCCATAACGCAGTTGCTTGCGTTCGTTGGCCGTGAGTCGCATAGCGCTATGCTCATCGTTGTCAAAGTAGTTAAAGATGTGGCTGTCGTAGTTGCTCGACACCGCAAAGGCTTCCTTTGCAAGCCAGCGTCGGTCGGCGAGTGTCGTTTCGGCATTGCCGTTGGCGCGAAGCATGTTGAGCAGGGGCTCATATTGCGACTTTGAGGCAACGATTGCCACGTCGTTAAAGTTCTTGGCAGCGGCTCTGATGAGAGAAATACCGCCAATGTCTATTTTCTCAATGATGTCGGCCTCGCTTGCTCCGCTTGCCACTGTCTCCTCAAAGGGGTAGAGATCTACGATCACAAGGTCGATGTCGGGTATTTCAAACTGGCTAGTTTGTTGCTGGTCGGTCTCGTTGTCGCGACGACTCAATATGCCGCCAAACACTTTGGGGTGCAATGTCTTCACGCGTCCGCCAAGTATCGATGGATAACCAGTGAGGTCTTCAACTGCTTCACACTCATATCCTTGGCTTTGAATGAAATCTTGCGTGCCTCCTGTCGATAAGAATTTAACACCACATGCGTTAAGTTCATGCAAAATCTCATTTAGCCCATCCTTGTGGAACACTGAAACCAGTGCGGTTTTGATTTTTTTTCTGTCTGTCATACCCGATATTTTGTTGTAGTTGGAATTACTTTCCTTCTAAATTGCAAAATTACTACAATTTCACAAATCTTTCGCTATAAATAAGCAAATAAAACGCATTAAAAATGCTTTTTAACATATTATTGTGTTGTTGCTGCTGTCTAGGCATAAAAAATCAAGCAGCAACACCGGGGTGCTACTGCTTGTATTCGATAAAATAATCTACTTTCTATCGTGATTATTTTTTCAGGCTCTTGCCATAACGGCTGAGGAACTTGTCCACGCGACCTGCGGTGTCCACAAGTTTCTGCTTACCGGTAAAGAAGGGGTGAGATGAGCTAGTGATCTCAAGCTTTACCAGGGGATAAGTAACGCCGTCAATCTCGATAGTCTCTTTTGACGCTACTGTTGAACGGGTGATGAACACCTCTTCGTTTGACATGTCCTTGAACGCAACCTCGCGATAGTTGGTAGGATGGATATCTTTCTTCATTGCAATGTTTTGTTTATAATTATTAACTAAATGTCAGGCGGTGGTAAACGCCCAAAATTTGTAATGGCGTGCAAAGGTACAAATAATTTTTTAATCTCAAAAAATATTTTGCAATTTTCATCGTTATTATTTTAGAAAACGCGTAATTTATGTTCAATTTCTTAAGAAAAAATAAAAAACCGGTAGAGTTGTTCTACCACACCGATGTGCATTGTCACATCCTGCCTGGTGTCGATCATGGGTCTCAATCGGTCGAGCAATCGTTGCAGATGCTGGAAGCAGAGATGGAGATGGGCATCAACCGCGTGATATGCACTTCGCATGTCACTTCCGAGACGTTTGAAAACACACCAGAGACTTTGACCAATGCTTATAATATACTGTGCGATGCAGTAAAAGAAGCGGGTATGGACATCGAACTGCATGCTTCGGCCGAGTATCGCATCGATGAGTATTGGGAAAAGCAATGGGAGGCCGGTACCATCCTTCCCATGCCAGGCAAATTCCTGCTCATGGAGAACTCTTTCCAGCAAGAGTTATTGCTGCTCGACGAGCTGATGTTTGACCTCATGGTGAAAGGGTATAAGCCCATCTTGGCTCACCCCGAGCGTTATGGCTATTATTCCCGTCGCAGGCAGCGTTACGAAAAACTTCATAGGGCTGGCGTCAAGTTCCAGGTCAACTTGCTGTCGCTTGCCGGCTATTTCGGTACGGTGGCGCGTGAGAATGCGATGTGGCTTGTCAAGCATGAGATGGTTGATATGCTGGGAACCGACATGCACAACTTGGAGCACGCTCACGTAATCCATGAATATCTCAGGTCTAAAGACTGGAGGAAACTATCTAAAGTCCTGGAACCTGAAATCATGAATGACTGGGTGAAATGACCAGTTAGATAAACCCAGAAAGTTCATCAGGTAATGATAAGATTTTAGATTATCATTGTGTCAGAATTTATGCTATATTGAATGAACATAAGGGCTCCTATACGAGTGAAAGATAGTATAAATTATGCCCATGAGAAGCAAGATATTCTAAATTGTTCTAATGAATTTTTGGCGTATAGGTGGGTTCTGCTTTTTACGGAATTGGCAGGACCCACCTATTTATATTTATTAGATTAAATCATTGACGACGGAGGCGTCACATTGCATCGTAACCGATGGCCGAACGTGTCGGTGGGGGATGAAATGCCATAAACACCGCATTCAACAGGACGCTAATAGGAGTAAAATGGTGAAACTCATGATCAGCGGATTTTCTGGTGGGTAATTGACGACGGAGTCGTCACATTGCATCGTAACCGATGGCCGCAGGCCGTCGGAGAAGGGCATATTGCAACCGACCTCGAAGGGGTCGCACTGTGCGAAATTCAAAATGGTTTCAACAACAGACAATAAACAGACCTAATTTTTACAATTTTTCGCCTTCCACTATACAGTTCTTTATTGTGGTTTCCATGCGGTGAATTGTTCCCTCGACTAGTGTGGCTGGTACTGATTGCACTTCCTCCACAAACTCATATTCCTTGACATATTTCACCTTGTCGCGCGCTGGTTCCACTGCCGATTTAACCAGGTTGTTGTTGGCGGCATCGCATGTCACGATGAAATGCCTGCCTTCTTTGACTAGCGTCCCCAGGTAGTTATCGTGCTTTTCGCCTAGTTCGGTAGGGTCTATATCCTTGACAGTCATCATCACGCTGTCATTGCATTGACGCAGGTCGAGCGTGAACGTGCGGCACTGGAAAGCGTTGTCGCATGTCACTTGCATTATTTGTTCCATTCCCATAGCAAGCGGAGTAGAGGACGATGTCTTGAACCGCAGCGTTTTGAATGTTGTTTCGATAGTCTTGTCGGGTAGCTTGGCTTTTTCTTCTGCGGTCAGTTGGGTCACAACCGGCACCGTTATCACAGCACTCATGGCGTTCAGCGCAATGATGCTTATAGAGATTAGTGAAAATATCAGGCGTTTCATGTTGAGTTTAATATTAAAATGGGGAAAACTTTGACGCTCTCCCCATTTGTTTGGTTAACCGAAGTTATCGTAGTGTATTGATGACGGATCCACGCCCAGTGAGTCAAGCAGTTCGTTGACAGTTTTGCTCATCATTGCGGGACCGCACATGTAGTACTCGCAATCTTCAGGCGCTTCGTGCTGCGCGAGATAGGTGTCTCGCATCACGGGAGCCACAAATCCTGCGGTATATTTCACTCCTGCCGCGTCGGCAACGGGGTCGGGACGGTCCAGCGCCAAGTGGAAGTGGAAGTTGGGGAACTCCTTCTCTATCGCCAGGAAGTCTTCTAGGTAGAATACTTCGCTCAACGAGCGAGCGCCGTAGAAGTAATGCATCTCGCGGTCGCGTGTATTCAGGGTGCGTGTCATGTGCATGATTTGTGCACGCAAGGGGGCCATACCGGCGCCGCCGCCCACCCATATCATCTCTTTCTTTGAGTCGAAGATGGGATGGAAGTCGCCGTAGGGGCCACTCATTATCACCTTGTCGCCTGGTTTCAGTGTGAAGATATAGCTAGATGCTATGCCGGGCATCACATCCTGGAATCCCACCTCGGGTTTCGGTTTGAAGGGTGGGGTAGCGATGCGCACTGTGAGCATGAATCGGTCGCCCTCGGCAGGATAGTTGGCCATTGAGTAGGCACGTATTGTGGGCTCGGTATTCTTGCATTTGAGCGAGAACATGTTGTATTGTTCCCATGTGGGCAGGTACTCGCCCAGCGACTCTTTGTCGATGTCCTTGTCATAGTCCATCTCATACTCGGGGATGCGTATCTGTGCATAGGAGCCGGGGATGAAGTCCATGTGCTCGCCAGGAGGCAGAGCCACGATAAACTCTTTGATGAACGATGAAACGAGGTTGTTGCTCACCACCGTGCACTCATATTCTTTCACGCTGAGCACTGATGCGGGCAACTCTAATGACATGTTGTCTTTCACTTTGACTTGGCATCCCAGTCGCCAGTGTTCTTGTTGCTCTTTGCGGCTGAAGTGCACTGTCTCGGTGGGCAGTATCTCGCCGCCACCCTCGGTCACCTTGCATCGGCACTGGCCGCAACTGCCCTTGCCGCCACATGCGCTTGACAGCATCACGCCCTCGCTTTGCAATGCGGTGAGAAGCGACGAACCAGTGTTTACTTCTAGCTCTTTTGTTCCGTCATTGATGTTGATTTTTACTTTTCCGCTAGCCACGAGGAAGTGACGTGCCACGAGCAGCAGGATCACCAAGAACATCGTGAGCGCTAGAAATATCACAGCACTTGACATGACTGTGAGTCCTGTAGTATCAATCAGTATCATAGTTGTAATTACAATTTAATGCCCAGGAAACTCATGAATGCTATGCCCATGAGACCAGTAATGATGAATGTGATGCCCACACCGCGCAAGGGCTTGGGCACGTTGCTGTAAGCAATCTTTTCGCGTATGGCTGCCAGTCCCACGATGGCGAGCAGCCAGCCTATGCCCGAACCAGCGCCATAGACTGTGGCTGTGAGTGCCGAGCCAAAGTCACGCTGCTGCATGAACAAGGCACCGCCCAGGATGGCGCAGTTCACAGCGATGAGCGGAAGGAAGATTCCCAGCGAGGCATAGAGCGACGGTGAGAATTTCTCAACAGCCATCTCCACGAGTTGGGTGGCACTGGCTATCACTGCGATAAACATAATCAGACCCAAGAAACTCAAATCTACATCCTTGTAGCCCTCGCCCAGCCATGCCAGCGCTCCTGGTTGAAGCACGTAGGTGTTGAGCAAGTAGTTGAGCGGCAGGGTTACGATAAGCATGAAGGTAACCGCTACGCCTAGGCCAAACGCCGTCTTCACGTTCTTGGACACTGCCAGATAAGAGCACATGCCCAGGAAGTAGGCAAATATCATGTTGTCGATGAATATCGACTTGATAAACAAATTAAGTTCTTCCATTGTTCTATTCTAGTTAGCGGTTTTACTTTTCTTGTAATTCGGCATTGCGCGAACGGTGAACCCAGATGATGCAAGCCAGTGTGATCAATGCCATGGGGGGAAGGATCATGAGGCCGTTGTTCTCATATCCATGTTCATAGCACCATTGGGGAACTACCTGGAATCCAAGCAATGTGCCTGATCCGAGAAGTTCGCGGAAGAATGCCACAATGGCGAGCACGATGGTGTAGCCCAGGCCGTTGCCCACGCCGTCGAGGAACGATGGCCAGGGACGGTTGTTCAAGGCAAATGCCTCGAGGCGGCCCATCAGGATGCAGTTGGTGATGATGAGGCCCACAAACACAGAGAGCTGCTTGCTCACGTCATAACTGAAAGCTATGAGGAACTGCTGCACGATGATCACAAGTGCTGCCACAACTACCAGTTGCACGATGATGCGTATGGTGGTGGGGATGGTCTTGCGCATCAATGAGATGATCACATTGCTGAAAGCAAGCACCACGATTACCGACAGACCCATCACCAGGGCTGGGCCCAGGTTGGCTGTAACGGCAAGTGCCGAGCAGATACCTAATATCTGTACCAATACAGGGTTTTCCTGCGACAGCGGGTTGAATAACGCTGATTTGTTCTTTTTAGATATCATATTCTTCTATTACTCTTCTTTTACGTCTTTGTTAGTACTCTCTGTTGTCTTTTCCTCGGAAATGCCTCCCAGAAACTTCTTGTAGGGTTCAAGACACTTTGCCAGCATGTCGCTCACGCCGCGGCTGGTGATGGTGGCGCCTGTGATAGCATCTACATAGTCGCCGCCGTTGCTGGGTTTCTGTCCTTTCTTTACTACCTCTACGCTCTTGAATGCGCCTTCCTTGATGAGTTGCTTGCCATTGAACTTGTCCTGGAACTCTTGCTCGGTGATGCGTGCGCCCAGGCCCGGAGTCTCGCCTTGGTGCGAGAAATTGGTGCCATAGACGGTGTTGCCATCATCGTTGAGTGCCACATAGCCCCAGATGGGACCCCACAGGCCGGCGCCATACACGGGTATCACATATTTTGTGGTACCGTCGTCCATCTTGGCTTCAAACATGGGCAGCTTGCGCTTGTCGGCTTCGAGTTTCATGTTGGCTGCCATATCCACATCGAAGGCTGCTCCGCGCTCTTGTGCCTTGGGGTGGCCAGCCTCGTCGGTTTCGTCAGCAAGGATATCGGCAACGATGTATTTCTCATATTTTTCTTTCACGTCGGCGTCGTTGTCGCAGGTGACGTGCAGTGCGCTCAAGATTTGCTTGCGCTTGTCGTTGGCGATGTTCTCGTCCTGCATGGGCTTGAGTGTCATGTAGATCACGGCGAGCACAGCTCCCACAAGCACCACCAGGATTGATGAGTACACGATTTGATAAATGTTGCTGTTTTTATTCATAGTCATGTCCTCCTTTCGTTATTTGGTTTTAGTGCGACCCAGTCGGCGCTTGATGTTAAACGATACCACGCAGTGGTCGATGAGCGGCGCAAACGCGTTCATCAGCAGCACTGCGAGCATTGCACCCTCGGGGTAACCGCTGTTATACACGCGTATAAGTATTGCTATCACGCCTATCAGGAAACCATAGATGTATTGTCCTGCATTGGTGCGTGCTCCTGTCACGGGGTCGGTTGCCATGAATACTGCTGCAAACGCAAATCCGCCGTAGCACAGTTGTGCCACCGGGTCGATGAGCGAAGCAGGGTAGGTGGCGCTGGGGAATGCATGGGCAAGTGCTCCCATGGCAAGGCCGCCGGCAAATGCCGAGAGCATCACGCGCCACGATGCCACGCCAGTCACAAGCAGTATCAGCGCTCCGATGAGGATGCACACCATTGAGGTCTCGCCGGGAGACCCCGCAATGTTGCCAATGAAGGCGTCGCACAAGCCGATGGGGGTGCTATCCACACCTGTCAGGGAGAGGGTGTCGCCCACGTTGGTTGCCACCTGGCCCAGAGGTGTGGCGCCGGTGAATCCGTCAATGAGCTTGCCGTCGCCCATGCCAAACACCGAGTCGGTTTTGACAAAGGCTGCGTCACCGCTCATCTTCGACGGGTAACTGAAGAACAGCACAGCGCGGGTGATGAGTGCCACATTAAATATATTCATGCCTGTGCCGCCGAACACTTCCTTGGCAAAGATTACTGCAAATGCGGTGGCAATCGCGGTCATCCACAGCGGGGTGTTGATGGGGACTATCAAGGGAATGAGCATGCCGGTCACCAGGAATCCTTCTTGGATCTCCTTATGGTGAATCTGGGCAGAGACAAACTCGATGCCAAGGCCCACTCCATAACTCACCACTATCACCGGCAGCAATGCCAGCAGTCCGAATAAAAACATTGTTAACACTCCGGCATCTCCTTGCCCTATGGCAAGATAGTGCTGAAGGCCTATGTTGTACATTGCATACAGCAAGCAGGGAAGCAACGCAACCACCACGATTATCATGGTGCGTTTCAGATCGTTGCCGTCGTGTATGTGTGTGCCCGACTTACTCGTGTCGTTGGGCGTAAACAGGAATGATTCCATTCCGTCATAAACCGACTCCAGCTTTGCCAGCTTGCCGCCAGGCTTGAAGTGCGGCTTGAGTTGGTCCATTTGTTTTCTTAATAGTTTCACGTCTATATGGTTTTAATAGTGTGATACGTTGTTTGTTAAACTTATGACATCTCGGCGAGCATCTTGTCCAGACCCTCACGCACTATGCGTTGCAGTTCCAGTTTAGAAGTGTCGGCATACTCGGCAAGCGCGAAGTCCTCTGGTGCGACTTCGTAGATGCCCAGGTTCTCCATTTTCTCGATGTCAAATGCGATGATGGCCTTGATGAGGAACTCGGCATAGATGTCCATCGGTAGCATCTTGTCATATTCGCCCAGGCATACGATCGCGCGTTCGCCGCCCTTGACGCGTGCGTCCATGCGGCATTCCTTGTTGCGCTTTCCTGCCAGCCAGGTGGTGAACATGCGGTGTATGCTATAACGGTTGGGGTTGACCGACGCCCATCCCATGAATTCATCCTTCTTGCTTATTTCAGGGATTACTGTCACTTGTCTGTAGGGGGCGCGCAACCAGCCGTCGGCAGGGGTTTTCGCACCAGTGAGCACATTGCCGTTGATGATGCGGCACTCGCTTGCATCGCACGTGAGGCGGCCTTCAAGCACGTCGTTGAGGCTGCATCCCATCACAGTGTTTATAACTATGGGTTTTTCAACACATTCGCCCACCAGGGCAACGCTTGTGTTGAAGCTCACTTGGCCGGTAGCAAATAACTCGCCCACGCGGCACAAGGTCACGATGTCGAGGGTCCACACCACTTCGCCTTTGTTCACGGGAGCGATGTTGGCAATCTGCACGCCTGCGTTGCCTGCCGGGTGCGGCCCGTCCACGATGTGGCATTGCGCGCCTTCGACCTCGGTCTCTTCGCCTTTCTTGAAGCACACGTGCACATTGCCGTCGGTCAGGCTTTGCAATGCCTTTACGCCTTGTGCGGCATATTTCATCAAGGGTGCAGCGGCACTCATCAGCGACATTGCTAGCGGAGCCGAGTCAAACGCGGTGACAAAGATGTCACGCGGACGCACCTCGGGAGAGGGCACCACGTCGTAGGGACGCTGACGTATCAGCGGCCACAGTCCGCTTGCAAGCAGAGTGTCCTTCACCGGAGACTTGATGTCATGCTTTACTGTTTCCTGACTACCGTCACACTCAATAACGATTGATTCAATCTTGCGGCGTTCGCCACGTTTGACTTCCTTGACCACTCCTGCCACAGGCGACACCACCTTGATGCTGTCGTGCTCCTTGTCGTGATAGATGGGCTCACCTGCTTTCACGCGGTCGCCCTCTTTCTTGTCAAGACGGGGAGTGATGCCCTGAAAGTCGTCGGGGACAACAGCAACAACCTTCACGCTGGTTGCTTGCAGTGACTCGGCACTGCCGTCGAGCCCCCCCTTTAATTTAAGGTTAAAACCTTTCTTCAACTTTATTGTAGTCATCATTCTAGTTTAGATAAATATCAGTTTATCAATAACCTAACTTGCCGAGGCACCGACACGGCACTTTATTGTTGCAAAGTAACAAAAAAAATCTCGGATTATAATAT
>JAGHSP010000027.1 GCA_018065815.1 Candidatus Sodaliphilus limicaballi
GATTAGACATTATTTTATCAGATTAATTCATAGTAATATCATAAATGGAAACAAATTTAAAGAAACAATTAGAGTCGGATTCTAACGGACTATTGACCTACGAATATATTGCAAACAATATAGAGGCAATAGATGCTGACTTGCCTGAATTGATCAACAATATTATTACTGTTGACCGCACTGGGCAGTTTGTAGTGAGCACCGCTCGATACCTAAACGCTATTGACAAGGAGAAGTATGCATCTGCAATTGACGCTCTCATCAAGGCTGCAATAAATAAGGATCGTGACCATGTTTATATCGGAGCTCTTGCATCATCGATTTGGGGACCTGACTATGCCGATAGGGCAGAGGTGTTAAATGCTACCGACGATAACTTTCGCCGCATTTACAAGCGTTTGTTCCCTGTGGGATTATAATTAATTTTGACATGAAGAAAGTATTATTGTTGGCCGTTGTGTTGTGTGCGGCCCTGTCATGCTCAATGACTAATGGAAATGGGTCGGCTAGCGACTCTAATAGTAACGAAAAAACAGATTCAACTAAAATGACACAAGTAGAAATCAAGACATCACTGGGCGACATCGTTGTCGAGTTATACAATGAAACACCTAAACACAGGGACAATTTCATAAAACTTGCCAAAGAAGGCTATTACGATGGCGTGCTGTTCCATAGGGTAATCAAGGACTTCATGGTTCAGACTGGCGACGGCAAATCAAAAACCGCCAAGAAGGACGACATGCTTGGCGCAGGTGACCCCGGTTATACAATCCCGGCAGAGTTTGTGTACCCCAAGTATTTCCACAAAAAAGGAGCACTTGCCGCTGCTCGCACAGGTGACCAGGTGAATCCTCAGCGTGCAAGTTCTGGTTCGCAATTTTACATTGTTACCGGACAAGTATATAGCGAGGATCAGCTGCACATGATTGAACAAAACATGGAGTATGGCATGAAGCAGTCATTGTTCCAGTCGCTGGCTATGCAGCACCGCCAGGAGATAGAAGAGATGCAGCGCAACGGTGACCGTGCTGGTCTCGAAAGACTGCAAAACGAGCTCATCCCTCAAGTCGAGGCTGAATATGCCAAGAATCCTGCGAAGTTGACCCAAGAGCAACGCCAGGCTTATACCACTGTGGGCGGAACACCTCATCTCGATGGACAATACACTGTCTTTGGCGAGGTTGTTAAAGGCATGGACGTAGTAGATAAAATCCAAAACGTACAGACTGGCGTTAACGATCGCCCTGTTGATGACGTCAAGGTGATTTCAATGAGAGTATTGTGATACAGTTCAACAAAATAAGACTAGATAACGGCCTCCGGCTGATACATCACTATGATAGCGCTACCAAGATGGTGGCGCTTAATTTGCTTTATAATGTGGGCTCCAAGCACGAGGATCCTAACAAGACTGGTTTGGCTCATTTCATGGAGCATTTGATGTTTAGCGGTTCTAAAAACGTGCAAGGGTTTGATGATGTTCTCCAGGCAGCAGGCGGTAGTAGCAATGCATGGACTAATGTCGATATGACCAACTACTACGAGACCCTTCCTGTGCATAACATCGAGACCGCTTTGTGGGTCGAGAGTGACCGATTAGTTGACTTAACCCTATCAGACACTAGCATCAACATACAGCGTGATGTCGTGATTGAGGAGTTCAAGCAACGATACCTCAACGAGCCATACGGTGACTTGTCACATGCCATGCATGACTTGGCATATGTGAAGCATCCCTACAAATGGCCCACCATAGGAAAGCGTGTCGAGCACATAAGTGATGTGAGCAAACATGACATCATATCGTTCTATAAGCGATTTTATTCAGTTGATAATCTCATCATGTGCGTGTCGGGCAACATCAGTTTCGATGACACAATACGGCTTGTGGAGAAATATTTCGGTGACATCACCCCTTCGGCAGTCCATTCACCTGTAATTGATGCAGAACCCCGCCAATGCGAACAACGCATTATGAACATGAGCGGAGATGTCCCGCAAAACCTTATCTGCCGAGTTTATCACATGCCAGGCAGGTGTGGTAAGAATTATCCAGCATGTGATTTGTTGTCGGATGTATTGTCTAATGGCAAGTCATCCAGGTTTTACCAGAACATATTGTCTAAAAGTGGCGTTTTTGCTGATCTTGATGCTGCCATAGAAGGGACTAATGAACCGGGGTTGTTCTTGATAAGAGGGCGTCTTGTCGATGGCGTGTCGTTTGAACAAGCCGACGAAATAATTGACAAACAACTTTCTGCTTTGTTGCAAGACGGTGTCACACAGTATGAACTTGACAAATGCCTGAACAAATTTCATGCGGCAATGCTCTTTGACAACATCAGTTATCAAGAGAAAGCGACAAAACTGTGCGAATATGAACTTCTGGGCGATGCACAGTTGTTCAACAATGAGGTTAACCGGTATCGATTGACAACAACAGATAGCCTTGTTGAAACGGCCAGGGAATTGTTTGACCCCTCTAATTGTTCTAGAATATATTATTC
>JAGHSP010000420.1 GCA_018065815.1 Candidatus Sodaliphilus limicaballi
ATAATGAGATGCTCGACAGTGAGTTTCAAAATCTATTGCAGGCCGACGTTAGACTACAAGATGAATATAAATTGTGGTGTAACGCACATGGCTACACTGTGCGCAACGGCTATCGTGACTACGTAAATGAACTTGTTGAATCCCAAGATTCTATCTGGGATAATTATAAAGAATTTGGAAACGAAGTTTAAACATGAGCACTAATTTATGTTTTCCTGCCGAGTGGGAACTGCAAGACGCAGTGATGATTACGTGGCCATTCGATACCACCGACTGGGCATATATTATTGACGAAGTGACCCAATGCTATGTCAATTTGGCACATGCCATTGTTCAGGACGAGGATTTGGTGATTGTCACTTCTTGCATTGATGACACGAAGCAGGCACTTGGCGATATCGACTTGACTAGGGTGCATTTCTATGAAATGGCCAATAATGATACATGGGCAAGAGATTTCGGCCCGATCACTGTGATAAGAGATGGCAAATTGCAACTTCTTGATTTCACATTCAATGCATGGGGTATGAAGTTTGCTGCCGACTGCGACAACCTCATCAACTTGCGTCTTCACGATATGGGCGCGTTTGCCGTCGATATGCAATCATGCCGAGAACTTGTGCTTGAAGGCGGAAGCATAGAGAGCGATGGCAATGGCACAGTCATGACTACCTCGATGTGCTTGCTGCAGGAGAACCGCAATCCCTGGCTCAATCGAGCGCAGATTGAAACAGAATTGAAGAACCGACTAGGTGCAAAAAAGATTCTCTGGATTGAAAACGGTTATCTCACAGGTGATGACACCGATGGCCATATTGATACTATCGCTCGTTTTGCTCCTGACAATACCATAGTGTATGTGGGATGTGACGACCCCAGCGACGAGCAATTTGAGTCGCTCAAGGCTATGGAAGACGAACTCAAGGCTGCTACCAATGCGCAAGGCGAGCCCTACCGACTGCTGCGTCTCCCCTCTCCCGCCCCTATCTGCGAGAACGACATCCCGGCTTTCCGGCTGCCTGCCACTTATGCCAATTTCTTGATTATGAACCATCAAGTTTTGGTTCCCGTTTACGGCCAACCCACCGACAAGCAGGCTCTTGAAGTCATAGGGCAAGCATTCCCCGGACGTAAGGTCGTGGGCATAGATTGTAATTCACTCATTAAACAACACGGATCTCTGCATTGCGTCACAATGCAACTTTTCAAAAACACATTGAAGAAATGAAAGTAGGCATTATCCAGCAACACAATACCAGCGATATCAT
The DNA here is from genome assembly GCA_018065815.1 of Candidatus Sodaliphilus limicaballi. Taxonomy (GTDB): domain Bacteria; phylum Bacteroidota; class Bacteroidia; order Bacteroidales; family Muribaculaceae; genus Sodaliphilus; species Sodaliphilus limicaballi. The sequence goes on from JAGHSP010000420.1 coordinate 1,269, forward strand.
TGACAATCGCAACCGACTGATTACAAAAGTTAGGAAATTGGCAAGTGAAGGCGCACAACTCGTTGTGCTTCAAGAACTACATGACTCGCTTTACTTCTGCCAGGTTGAAGACGTTGACAACTTTGACCTCGCTGTGCCCATTCCTGGTCAAGAGACCGACCTATATAGCAACGTTGCTCGCGAGTGCGGCATCGTGCTTGTTACATCGATGTTTGAACGTCGTGCAGCGGGACTATATCACAACACTGCTGTTGTGTATGATACCGACGGCAGCATTGCAGGAACCTATCGCAAGATGCACATCCCCGACGATCCAGCCTATTATGAGAAATTCTATTTCACCCCTGGCGATTTGGGATTTGAACCCATCAACACGTCACTAGGTCGTCTTGGTGTACTAGTATGCTGGGACCAGTGGTATCCCGAAGCGGCTCGCCTCATGGCACTCAAAGGGGCACAGCTACTCATCTACCCCACTGCCATCGGCTATGAAAGCAGCGACACCCTTGATGAGCAAAACCGCCAGCGCAATGCTTGGATCACGGTGCAGCGCGGACATGCTGTTGCCAACGGCCTTCCTGTCGTTACTGTCAATCGTGTGGGTCACGAGTCAGACCCGTCAGGACAAACCAATGGAATCCAGTTCTGGGGCAATAGCTTTGTTGCTGGACCACAGGGCGAATTGATTTTCGAGGCTCCCGTTGATGAAGAGGTGGAAACAATCGTCGACATCGACATGAAACGCAGCGAGAATGTGCGCCGCTGGTGGCCGTTCCTGCGCGACCGTCGCATCGAGAACTACGAAGGAATTACCAAGAGATTCCTTGACTAAATACAATTATTTATAAACCAATACAAAATTTATTAGCTTATGGTAAAGAAATTATTACTCTTATTAACTGTAGCCGTTACGGCTCTCACAGCATCGGCCGTAGTGATTGACGGTATTACTTACATTTGGGGAGAATGTCGAGGCGGCGATGTTAGCGGCGACATAACCATCAGGTCCACTTACAAGGACGAATACGGCGTAGAAAACAAAGTGTACAAGATTTTATCTGGAGCTTTCTCTCAAAACCAAAACATCACCTCGGTAACGGTTGAAGGCAATAATCTCGAAATTGTTGGAGGCTCTGCATTTTATGAATGCTCAAACCTGAAATGGGTAAAACTAAATAAAGGCGTTAAAAAAATAGAACAGTATGCTTTCTATAAATCAGGTATTGAAACTATAGACCTTGGTAACTCATTGACAGAATTCGGGTATAGAAGTTTTTGCGACTGCAAATCATTGCAATCTGTCGTGTTGCCTAATACCATTACAACCTTTGGTATGTTTGTGTTTCAAGATTGTACCTCATTGAAATCAGTTAAGTTTCCGGCAGGCTTAGATAATATTCCACATGGTCTGTTATGTGGCACCGGTATTGAAACTATAGTAATTCCCGAGGGCGTTACTGAAATTTACCCTTATGCTTTCTCATCTTGTCGCAATCTCAAGGAAGTGAAACTCCCCAGCACGCTTACGCTTATTCAATATAACGCATTTAAAAATACCACTTCACTGGAAAAGATAAATTTCCCAAGCAGTTTGGTTTGGATAGGTAACATGGCTTTTGCCGAGAGCGGCCTAAAAGAAGTCACTTTCCCTGCCAAATTCGGCTATATGGAAAATGCCGTTTTCAAGAACTGTAAAAACCTCGAGAAGGTGATTGTTCCTCCCGGATGCCAGAATTTCCTGATGGATGAAACTTTCAGCGGTTGTATCAACATCAAGGAGATTGATGTGCGCCAGGCAACGATGTATATGAGCCCCATCAAACTGGAAAGCACATTCAGCAAGGAGGCTTATAATAACGCCACCGTTTACATCCCCACCTTCATGAACACACCCAACTGGGCTGGCCTTAACTACTGGCGCAACTTCAAGAAAGTGGTCTATGTAGAATATCCCAAGGGCGACATCAACCTCGATAAGATAGTGGACATCAGCGACGTGAGCACACATATCGACCTTCTGCTAGGTAAGGAAAACCCTGAGCAATATGTCCGCGTGAGCGACATCAACGATGACAAGGTCACAGATGTAAACGACCTCAACACCATCTTAAACATGCTTCTGGGCAAATAAATCATCAAAGCGAATAAAGTCCAAAACAGCACCATCAAGTGGATTCCACTATTGATGGTGCTGTTGCTTTATGAACAATACTTCTTAATCAGAATGTGAAGTGGAGTTGGATGCGGACGCCGTGGCGGTCAACACCAGGGGTGTCACGGTAAGTAAGTCGCCACACATAATCTACTCGCAAGAATGTGAGGATGTTATCAAGGCCTACGCCCATTTCCATATAAGGTCTCTTTCCCATTTCTTGCGATAATGTTCCGTCGGGGAACATGAAGACATCACCGCATTTTGCTGGATTATTTCGGTCGCTAAGGCTGCCCCATAAACCTCTGAACGATACAACCTCACGCAGTTTGAGTTTCTTAATCAATGGCAAATGGTTCATCAGCAATCCATTGGCCCAGTAGGTCACATCCCACGACAAGTACTGGTCGTTTACAAATTCCATGGGGCTCATGAGGGCATAAGACTCGGGCTGCACCGTGTATGACAAATTGGCATTGGGCAGCAACAAGTCGGGGTAACTCACTTTGCTCCAAATCTTTCCGCCTTTCAAAATGATATCTGTATAGCCGAATGCCGAGAACCAGAACCTCTTCTGCAACCCCACTTCGGTTTTGTTGATTTCATACAAGTTGCCCATAAACCCTTTGGGCATATATGTGTGAGACAATGTGATAATGGGTGCATCCATGTTGATGGGAAAGCGGAACAGGCGTGTTTGGTAGAACTTTTCGCCTCGGGCATATCGCAATGTGGCTTTGAAACCCGCCTCGGTATATTTGTTGCGGGTTGTTCCGTCTGGATAAATAAAGTTGAGGAATTTAGAATGCTCGTGTATATTGTGCTCAAATCCCACCGCCACCGAGAAGTGGTTAAGCGTCTCCAACTTATACTCCAGTTGAGTCTTGCGGAGGTAAAGTAATTTGTTGTCTTCTTGTCTTTTCAGTGCCAAGAAAACGTTGTCGGTATTGGTGTAAAGGTATTTCTGACCCAGTTTGTCCACGTCATATTGATGCATGAGCCTTATCGAGTGTATTGGGAACTCTTGGTCGAGATGTTGCTTTTCATTGAATGAATATTCCAGTTGCCCTTGGTATTTCAACTTCTCGTCACGGCAACCATAGGCCACATAAGCTCTTGTAAACCATCTGTTGCTCATGTTTACAGTGGACATGCCGCCCAGCCTCAATCTCACTCCTTCAAGAGAGTTGCCGCTTATAGTTGTGTTGAGCGGGCCGAAATCCCATTTGCTGTTCTTACCGTTGGTGGGTATATAGCCATTAACGAATGTCACGATGATTTTCTCTCCCCAGTAAAATATTTTGTTTTGCCTCAAACGGTTGAGCATGTTCTGCACTGTATTGCCGTCCACGCCATGAGTTTGCGGACGGTTAAAGGTCCAGTAGGATTCTTCACGCTTGAAAGCCTTGCTGTCGATGATTTGCTCGCCAGGTTTCTCAAATATCAGTATGTCGTTAGGACTGAAAAAGCTGTGGTTGCTATAAGAGGTTTCACGACGCGCAAACATGCCCGGCGTACCCTTTACAAGGCGAAACTCTACTTCTATGTCATCTCGCAACTTGAGTCTTGAACCGTCCTCGGCCTTTTGGTAATCTTGTATTATGTGCATGCGCTCCACATAGTTCAGGTTGATATTGTGCGGCACATTCATTGTCACTCGCTTGATGAACAAAGTGGTGTCGTTCAGCGGGATATACATTCGTCCCAGGAAACCAAATCCCTCGGTGTTGAACGGCACAAAGCTCAATTCGATACACTTCTCGCCGCCTATGTCGAGCGTGTCGTTGAGATAATATTTGTAGAATGTGGTTCCTATCGATGACAAAGGGCTCACAAACTTATTAGACATCAATGTCACGTCATTGCCAAAGATGTCCACTTCCCTAAAAACTTCGTTAAGAAAGGTCTTAATGCTTGTTTGGTCAAACGATTCGTCAAGACCATTGCTTTTGAGAGCATCGATATATTCCTTGTGCGACTTGGGTGACTTGCGGAAATACTCGGTAGAAAGCTGTTCCTTTATAGATATGGGCAAGACTTTATGCCCGGTCAGTGTCGATGTGTCGGCATATTCTTCGAGGAACTTGTATTTCCTTAATAAAGAGTTTTTGCCTCCTGCTTCTTCTAGGTCGTTAAATCCATAGGCCAACCGCTCGTATTTGTTGAAAGAATAGAAAGAGTTGTTGGTGGGATCTCCTTCTTTGCGTTTAGCAATCAGTTTTTTTGCCAACTCTACTGCGGGATTGTTCTTCTTGCTGTATTTTTCTTTTCCTCGTTTAATAACTACCTCATCGAGCGAGACGGCGTCGGTACTCATTTCGATGATTGCAACGCTTTGTCCTGGCTTTATTGTAATTTCTTTGGTCGCATAACCCACGGCCGACACGCGCAGTTTGGTTATTTTCTCTCGTGTGTTTATATTAAATCCGCCATGTTCTGTAGCTATCAAGCCCACATCAGATCCGGGAGCTGATATCGATGCAAAAGGGACAGGCTCGTGTGATATCGAGTCTCTCACCATTCCCGTTATTTGCACCATTGATTGAGCCGATAACTGTAAAACTGACGATAATACAAGTATTAAAAAAATATTTACTTTTCCCATAATTGGTTGCAAAATTAATAAATTTATGTTTTTATGCCAAATATACCTTTGAAATAGACCGCGTTTTTGTAAATAATTACTTACACATGTGCCACTTTCTCTGTAAGTAAACAAAAATGT
>JAGHSP010000417.1 GCA_018065815.1 Candidatus Sodaliphilus limicaballi
CTATTATAGTAACTGAATGAATAGACTCACATGTTGAGTAGCCACTTCCATAGTGGCATGACATGGATCGCTTTGCCTTCGGATTCCATCTCAAGTTCTTCATCCTTGGTGACGATGAGGAGATTGTCGACATTCAGGGTGTGTGAGATAGCAACAAGGCCGTTAACCTCTCTTTTCCTGGTTTCCTCGTCAGTAATAGAATAGGACACCTGGATTGCCATTCCCTGATCTGGAACATAGAAATCAACTTCAGTTTTTGGAGTATTGTAGAAATAACAGTCCTCGCCATACTTGTGGCGCAGATTGATAGCAACGATATTCTCTAACGACGAGGTGGCAGGATCGGTCAAGAACAGTCCAAGAACTCCGTTGTCAATGAAATAATATTTCTTGTTCATCTCCTTGTCCTGCAGTTTTCCACAAATATTCTCGAATGGCAGAATCAACCATGATTCTTTCATGTAACAAACATAGTCGATAACAGCATCAGTGCTGATCTTCTTGCCCGTTGAGGACACTATGCTTGCCATGCGGTTGAACGATAGGGGTTGCCTCACACTTTCAGCCATCTTTCTTATCAACACCTTCAGCGCGAAATTATTGCGGATGTTGTGGCGAGTAACAAGGTCGCCAAAAAAGATTCTGTTGAAAAGACTACTCAACCATTGACGCGGTGTCGTCATCATTGCAGTTTCAGGCAATCCGCCTTTTAACAGATACTCATTGGCCATGCGTACTATCTGTTTACGACTTTTGAATATAGCATTATCGTCACAGGCATCAATACCGTGGGCTTTCATGTATTCTCTAAATGAATAGGGATATACCTCTTGTATCATATATCGTCCACCCAGGGTTGTGGCAATTTCGGCCGAGAGCATCTGGGCATTGCTACCTGTGATATAGACTTGATATTTCTGGTCAGCCAAACGGCGGGCAAAACGTTCCCATCCGTCCACTATTTGTATCTCGTCAAGGAAGAACACAGGCCTCTGGTCATACATTTCCTCGTAACATGTCTTTATCAAGTCAAGATCAGACAATAGTAACGAGTCAATACGGTCGTCCTCAAAGTTGAAGTATAGTATCTGCTCCTTTTTATATCCTTGCTCAATAAGTTCTGCTATACGCTGGTAAATGAGATACGACTTACCCGCATGACGAAGTCCAACCATAACATAGTTTTGCTCGTCAATAAAGGAAATATCACGCTTGACAAATTCAATACTTGTCACAAATGCCTGATATTCTGAAATAAGTTGTTTTATTACATCTTTAGTCATAGATATATCTCTAAGCAATTTTGAGGCAAAGATAATCATTTTATCAGATATAAACGATAATTTTTATATATTTTTATCGTTTATAAACGAAAGGGGCATGATTCTATAAAAGTAATTATGAGGGTGTGTCAAAATGCGAAATCAAGTTGAGGTAGGGACGACACTCCCGTGTCGTCCGCACGCTCGAAACGAGCGTAAGACATTACACAATTACCAGAATATAAGCGTTCTAAGAACGCTGCGGACGATACAGGAGTATCGTCCCTACCTGCTCTTGTTTTTGCATTGTACTCTACCAAAGCGCATTTTGACACACCCTCCTGCGGCCGCCTTTGGCGGCATTGTTTCGCTCGTCTCTCATTCCGTTCCTCACTTAGCTCCGCTTTTCTTGCTCAAAGAAGAAAGTCAGAAGGACTTTGTGTACTAGGGTACGAGCACCAGGCGGAGGCCAGGGATGCTGGGACTGTAGTCGGGCGCGTCGTAGTTACGAAACGACGAGCGACAGTACCCCGCATCGAAGAACCCACCGCCACGAAACACTCGGCCAGAACCACTGCTAGGTCCAGTAGGATTGGTCTGCGAACTGCTTCTATATTTGCCATACCAATCTGAGCACCATTCCCATACATTGCCGCTCATGTCATACAGTCCAAGTTCATTGGGCTGCTTTGTTGCCACAGCGTGAGTTTTCATTCCACTGTTACCATCATACCATGCTACATCTCCTAACTTATTGCTTCCGCTATATTGGTAGTGATTACTGTAGTTCCCGCCTCGTGCAGCGAACTCCCATTCTGCTTCGGTAGGAAGACGGAAGCTTTGACCTGTCATCGAGTTGAGCTTCGATATGAACTTCTGACAATCATTCCAACTTACACTTTCCACTGGAAGATTATCGCCTTTGAATTCGGATGGGTTATTGCCCATCACTGCCTTCCACAGAGCCTGGGTTACTTCTGTCTTACCGATGTAATAGTCATACGTGAGAGTAACTTGATGCGTTGGCTTTTCATAATCCAAAGGGTCTTCCATCTCAGATGTAGCACCCATGGTGAAAGTGCCGGCTTGAACATAGACCATAGGATAATTAGCACCGTTTACTGTCAGTGTTCCATTTGAATAAGACGCAGTCACTCTTGGAACTGTTGGTTTACTCTGTGGCTTCGGTTGAGTTGTTGATGCACTTTGTTTCTTCTTCGCCGGTTTCTGCGAACTATTCTGCTTGGGGGCTGTGGTTGTCGTCTGCTGTTTCTTTTGACGAGTCACAACAGTCGTCTGAGCCGAAATGCCCAGCGAGCAGAGTAATAACAGGGATAAAAGTATTTGTTTCATTGCTATTTTGTTTTTTTATTTGTCAAGTATTTCCCAATGACCACTATAACCACTGCCAACATATTTTACGTTTGGCAATTTTGATATATGGCGCTTAATAGTTTTTGATGACACTTTCGCTACAGCAGCAAGTTCATCGGTAGTAATCTTTGGATTTTCTGTAAGTTGTTTAATTATCCAAGCATCAAGACCCGTATTGAGAGCATTATCATCTTCTTGAGGGACATTTTGAGGGTCATTATCGAGTTCTATATCACCTTGAGGGACACCTTGAGGGACACTTTTGCCCTGATTGTCCTCTTGAGGGACATGTATGTCATTCTCTTGAGGGACACTTGAGGACGTTCTCCATATTGTTGCGACAAACTTATCACGCTCGATGTCATTGACGAGGTCGATACGTTCTCCACTCTTCAAGGCACGAGTGATGCCAGAGCCAAGTCCTCTGTATGGCATGGTCTTGGCACACAACTGAGCAGTCAATGGATTGCGCATCTCTGCCCAACCGAGTTTTATCTTGTCTATGGTCAAATCTCCCGGCAAGCAACCAGGGCTCTCAATCACGATACGATTGTCAAAAATAAGTAGCTTTACAACATCAGTTCCGAGCATCTCTCTATGAACAAGCGAATTCTGGATCAACTCTTCAAGTGCGATGCGTGAAACCTCAAGATGTCCTTCGGAATTGAATGACTGACCATCCTGAAGATGGCGCAGATTGCCCTCACAGAAACGTAATGCCTGTTCGTATATCTCTGGGATTGTACCCTCCAGATCCACGCTATCCCTATATTGAGTACCAGAGATTTCATTACCTACGAAGCAGACGGCCTTTATCTTAAATGCAGGACATTTCCATGTCGGCATTACACCAAAGAAGAGCATACCAGCAAGGGTGGCTTGTCCTTTCTCGTCGATAATACATAGGTTTTGATAGAGATTCTGCATAGGCACACCGAAATCTTCCTTACGCTTATTGAACTGATTAAGGAAGAATCTGTCTATGAGTGATTCGCTGAGGTTTGCAACCGAAGTGTCTGGCACTCCCATTCTATCTGGATAATACTGACCAGAATCGTAGAACATACGGAGAAGTTCGCGATTATCCTTTACCTGTCGTTTGTCTGCCCCCTGCTTCACGTATATCTCACAACCTTTCAATGTCTTGTATGGTTTGTTCGTGCCTAAGGGAACCTCAACAACAAGTACAGTCTTTCCATCTATCTCCTCTGGATAAGAGTGAATGTAAAGAGCTGGTATGATGTTGTTCTCAGCCATATTGCCCACCTTTGACGATATTGTCTGCACATCATCATACGTCAATCCCTCAATGCGTCCGGTCTTGTCCTCAACACCGAACACGATAGATCCACCTCTGCTATTAGCAAAGGCAACCAGTTCTTTTGTTATCTTTTCGTTATCGCTCCATTGCAGTTTGAATTGCAAAGTAGAAGATTCTCCCTGAGCGATTCGCGCTTTTAATTCTTCCTTGGTCATATTGCTATATTACACGGTGTATTGCGTATCGATCACCTGCTGAGAATTTTTATCTTCCATTGAACTCCAGTCTTTATTGTCCATTGACAACGGCGCTATCGAACTTGCCGTTTTTGTCATACCATTTTCCGTTGTAAGGCTGACCATTCTGGAATGTTCCCTTAAAGTAGAAACCATCAGACATTTTCAATGTACCGTTGTTGTACTTGTCATTAGCAAAGGTGCCTACGTAGGTATTTGAACCGTCTTTTGACTCAAATTTGCCATTGCCTTGACGCAGACCATCTTTGTAATCACCAGTATATGTGCCATAAGAGTAGATGCCAGTGCCCTTGCCATTAGGTTTTCCATTGACAACCTCGCCAGTATAGGAAAACGATTTACCATTAACATCCTTGAAGGTCTGTCCTGTAACGTGTTCCATTTGTTCCACTATGTGGCTGACAGTTTCTTGCCGAGATGAATTATACCCAATAAAGCCTCCAATGCCAACGAGCACAACGATTCCTATAATCGCAGGTATCATGTACTTAGAAAGTAAAGTGGTGGAGGGTTGTGTGGTTTTTCCATTGTCATTGGTCACTTGGGTCTCAGCCTCGCTTTTAACCTCCTCTTCTTCATCAAAGATGGTGTGGTCATCCTCGGCTGGAGTGTTAAGTATTTGCAAGAACTCGTCAATGCTCTGTGGGCGTTTACTCTTGTTGGACTGCATCGCCTTATATACAGCATTGCGTACATTCTCGGATACTGACGATGAAATGGGTGCAAGTTCTTCGCCGCTGGCAAGGAGAGTTGCACTGGGCGGAGTGTTACCTGTGAGTAATTTATAGAGAGTTGCGCCCAGGGCATAGATATCGGTAGAAGGATAGAACTTCACAACATCATTGCCCATCTGCTCAAGTGGAGCAAAGCCTGGAGTCTTGCCCATCAGGGTAGAGGTATTCTCGCCTGCCTCCTCGTCATACTGCTTGCTGGCACCAAAGTCAATAAGCACGGCATTGTCATCCTCATCTATCATGATATTGCCTGGTTTCACATCAAGATGCAAGCAGTTACGGGAATGGACATACTTGAGAGCATCTGCCACCTGAAGGATATACCTCATGGTTTTCTCCTCGCCCATAGCACCATCCTTCTTTACTATATCGTTGAGCGACAGACCATTGACATAGTCCATAACATAATAAGCAGTACCATTCTCCTCAAACACATCATAGACATTGACGATGTGAGAGTGCTTTAATGCACATACTGATTGCGCCTCCTCGATAAACTTATTCTTCAATTTTTTAACGAGTGCAGTGCGGGATGTGATGCCTATGGTTACTGCTAAAGTAGATTCGTCACGATTGCAAAAATCCTTGACAAAGAACTCTTTTATTGCCACGCGCTTTTTTAAAAGCACATGACATCCTTCATAAGTGCAACCGAAACCGCCTGAACTTATGAAACGAACAATCTTATATTTCCCTCCCTGAAGTGTAGAGTCGTTAGGTAGATGATTGACAGTCATTACAATATTTCCTTGTGATAAACAATTTGCGTTGCAAATATACTAAAAATAATTCACATCTAAAC
>JAGHSP010000079.1 GCA_018065815.1 Candidatus Sodaliphilus limicaballi
GCGTGGAACTCAACGAGGAATTCATCAAGGGGCTCTCACCCGAGGACCAACAGGCAGCCGACCAAATCAACCGCCGCACCGAGTTCCAAGTCATCTCCACAGTTAACCAGTATTGACCTTTTGCCAACAGCGACACAGGACGCAACAAGCATAGCCTGCTGGGGGCAACGTCAGAGAAGCCCTGTATTGGACTCCACAGGGGGAGGGAGTGGCAAAATGCGCTTTGATTTCGCATTTTGACACACCCTCTTCGTCCATGCTAAACATGATACCACCTGCGATTTAGGCCACAATTAACGCAGTTTAAACAAATTCTTAAGGTGCATTACGTAAAAAAGTAGTACCTTTGTGCCCAAATGCGTGTAAATGCGCTCACACTGACTAACATTGGGAAATTAAACAATAATATATTAGTAATGGAAGAAAAAGCAAAGGTCCAGTTTCGCCAGAGCATCGTAGTGCGTTTTGCCGGCGATAGCGGCGACGGCATGCAGCTCGCGGGCACCATATTCAGCAACGTGAGTGCCGGACTGGGCGACCAAATCTCTACATTCCCCGACTATCCCGCCGAGGTGCGCGCCCCGCAAGGCAGCCTCAACGGCGTGTCGGGATTCCAAGTTCACATGGGTCATGGCGTGCACACACCCGGCGACGAGTGCGATGTGCTGGTGGCAATGAACCCCGCGGCACTCAAGCAGAACGCCAAGTATCTGCGCAAGGGCGGTGCCGCCATTGTCGATATCGGCACTTTCAACCTGGGCGGTCTTGACAAAGCCCTGTTCACCACCGACGACCCCTACACCGAGATCAACCTGCGCGGACAGGTGGTGGAGGTGCCCATGACTTCACTGGTGAAGGCTGCACTCGAAGACACAGGCATGGACTTCAAGGCACAGATGAAGTGCCGCAACATGTTTGCCCTGGGCCTCGTGTGCTGGCTGTTCAACATCCCCATGGAGTCACCCATCAAGTTCATCAACAACAAGTTTGCAAGCAAGCCCGCCATTGCTCAAGCCAACGAGAAGGTGATACGCGGCGGTTATGACTACGGTCACAACATCCACGCCAGCGTGTCAACCTATCGCATCGAGACCGAGGAGCAGCGCCCGGGCATCTATACAGATGTCAACGGCAACAAGGCTACAGCCTGGGGCCTCATCATGGCGTCGGAGAAGAGCGGACGTCCCCTCTTTCTGGGTTCATATCCCATCACCCCCGCCACCGACATCCTGCACGAGCTCGCTAAACGCCGCGACCTGGGCGTGAAGGCTGTGCAGATGGAGGACGAGATAGGCGGCATCTGCGCTGCTGTGGGAGCCTCGTTTGCAGGCAACCTGGCAGTGACTAGCACATCGGGGCCTGGCCTGTCGCTCAAGAGCGAGGCTCTGGGTCTGGCAGTGATGGCCGAGCTTCCCCTCGTGCTCATCGACGTGCAGCGCGGCGGTCCCTCGACCGGACTTCCCACCAAGACCGAGCAGACCGACCTGCAGCAGGCGCTCTACGGACGTAGCGGCGAGTGTCCCCTCGTGGTGCTGGCAGCGCTCAGCCCCACCGACTGCTTCAACATGGCATTTGAGGCGGCGCGCATCGCCATCGAGCACATGACCCCCGTGGTGCTGCTCACCGATGCCTTCATCGCCAACGGCTCTAGCGCGTGGCGCATCCCCGAGGAGGACGAATATCCCGAGATAAAACCCAACTACGTGCCCGACTCGCTCAAGGCAGTGTGGAAACCCTACATGCGCGACGCACGCGGCGTGCGCTACTGGGCCATCCCCGGCACACCCGGACTGGAGCACCTCGTGGGCGGACTCGAAAAGGACTACAACAGCGGCATCATCAGCAACGACCCCATCAACCATGCCCACATGGTGGAGACACGCCACCGCAAGGTGGAGAATGTGGCACAGGACATCCCCGAGCTGCAACTGCGCGGTGACCGCGACGCCGACACCATAATCGTGGGTTGGGGCGGCACCTATGGCCACATCCTCGACGCAGTGCGTGCCGTGCGCAGTCAGGGCAAGAAACTCGCCATGACACAGTTCCGCTACATCAACCCGCTGCCCAAGAACACCGCCGACGTGCTCAACCGCTTCAAGACCGTGATCGTGGCCGAGCTCAACGACGGCCAGTTTGCCTCTTACCTGCAGTCAAAGATGCCGGCACTCAACATCTGCCACATCAACAAGGTGCAGGGACAGCCATTCATGGTGCAGGAAATCGTGAACGAAATCAATAAAGTAATGGAGGACGAATAAAGATATGGACGAGAAGAACATTCAGCAACAAGGCGAACAACAACAGTTTGTTCAACGCGACTACAAGAACGACCAGACCGTGCGCTGGTGTCCCGGCTGCGGCAACCACGCCATCCTCAACGTGCTCCACAAGTCAATGGCCGAACTGGGTATCCCGCCCCACATGACCGCAGTAATCTCGGGCATCGGATGCAGCTCTCGCCTGCCCTACTACATGAGCACCTATGCCTTCCACACCATCCACGGCCGCGGCGGCGCTGTGGCAAGCGGCTTCAAGACCGCTAACCCCGAGATGACCGTGTGGCAGGTGAGCGGCGACGGCGACTGCCTCGCCATAGGCGGCAATCACTTCATCCACGAGGTGCGCCGCAACATGGACCTCAACCTCCTGCTGCTCAACAACAAGATCTACGGCCTCACCAAGGGACAGTACTCTCCCACCAGTGCCCGCGGCTTCGTGTCCAAGTCGTCGCCCTACGGCACCGTTGAAGACCCGTTCATCCCCGCCGAGCTCGTATTCGGCGCACGCGGCACATTCTTTGCCCGCAGCATCGACATGGAGCTCAAAATAAGCCAGGAGTGCATGGTGGCGGCAGTGAAGCACACCGGTTGCTCGGTAGTGGAAATACTGCAAAATTGCATGATATTCAACGACGGCATACACAAGCACATAGCCGACCGCGCCTTCCGTGCCGACCGCACCATCCACCTCGTCCACGGCGAGAAGATGGTTTATGGCAAGGACAATGACAAGGGCCTCGTGCAAGACGGCTTCGGCCTCAAGGCCGTGACCATAGGCCAGGACGGCTACACGCTCGACGACGTGCTCGTGCACGACGCGCACTGCCGCGACTACTTCCTGCACCAGCAGCTCGCCATGATGGACGGCACCGACCTGCCCGTGGCACTGGGCGTGATACGCGACGTGGAGGCTCCCAGCTATGAGACCTGCGTTGCACAGCAAGTCGAGGAAGCAAAGGCCAAGCACGGCTTCTCATGCCTGCGCGACGTCATCCTCACCGGCGACACCTGGGAGGTGAAGTAATATCGAAACAACACTATAAGCGAGGCTGCCAAAACTGCCAGGCAGCCTCGCTTGCTATTGAAAACCAACAAAATAACAATGTAACAACCTTGTTACTAACAACATTGTTACAAACAACCTTGTTTAATTCAAAAAAAAATTATACCTTTGCCCCACAAAAGTATAAAATCATGAACACAGATTATGTTTTTCCCTTTGTATTTGGCACCAAGGCTGATGGGGAAAGATTTACCGATAGAAAAGAAGAAACCAAAGCATTATTGCAAAACTTCACTCATGGAGTAAACACAATAATAATCTCGCCACGTCGTATGGGCAAAACATCGCTTGTGGAGCGAACAATTAATTTAATTGAAGATTGTGATATAAAGATTGCAAAATTTGATGCTTTCGGTTGTAGATGCGAACAAGATTTTGTTGACGCACTCGCTACAGCCGTCATGAAAGCCACATCCAATAAGTGGGAAGAATGGATAGAAAACGCAAAAACTTTCCTTCCTCGTTTCGTCCCTAAAATCAGCGTTGGACCCGACCCGATGAACGACTTCTCGGTTTCGCTTGAATACAACCGTGCTAACCACACGACCGAGGACATATTGCAATTACCTGAGATTATAGCACAAGAAAAGGGAATACGTCTCCTTATCTGCATAGATGAGTTTCAACAAATTGGCGAATTTGCCGATTCATTGACATTCCAGAAGAAATTAAGAAGCGTGTGGCAATTGCAGAGTCATGTTTCTTACTGCCTCTATGGAAGTAAAAAACACATGATGGAAAATATTTTTCTGAGTCACAGTCATCCTTTCTATCGCTTTGGAGACATAATGTACCTCAAAAAAATCAGTGAAACTGATTGGGTCTCATTCATCTGCCAGCGATTTGAAGCCACGGGCAAAAACATTTCAAAGGATTTGGCACGAGAAATTTGCGTCACAACTGATTGTTATTCGGCCTACGTTCAGCAACTGGCATGGTTCGTTTGGATCCAAACAGACGATACCGCCAACGAGGATTGCCTGAATAAAGCCATTAACCGCTTGCTTGATGCAAACGAATCTCTTTTTATCAACCAGACTGAAAAGTTGTCTGATTTTCAGATGAATTTCCTACACGCAATTGCCGACGGAATCCATACTTCATTTAGCCAGCAAAACGTCCTAAGCCGTTATCGAATAGGAACATCGGCCAATGTGTCCCGTCTTAAAAAATCATTAATCGAGAAGGATCTGATTGATACAATTGCACCCAACCAAGTCGATTTTGCCGACCCTATTCTTTGTTTATGGTTAAAGAAACGAGTGTGGAGACAGTGAGTATTGTGGAGCGAACGAGTGCACAACCAAGTTAGTAGAGTCTAAAAAGAGCCTGCGGTCAATGCGATCGCAGGCTCTTTTATTTATGGTGGGTTTTGTTAATTCAGGGACAAGATAAATCATCCCACTTTAAACCTTGTGTTCAATCGGGGTTACTTGCCCAGTACAATGTTGAGTGTGGCATTCACGTCGGTGATGTCAACAATGCCATTGCCGTCAACGTCGGCACGGCCATCATACTTGCTTGCGGTGTCCTTGCCCAGCACGATGTTGAGCAGGATATTCGCATCGCTGATGTCAACTATGCCGTTGCCGTCAACGTCACCTGTAACGGTAATCACGCCGCCTATGGGCTTAATATTGAAGAACTTCTTCCAGGTGCTGTCAGTCTTGTACTTATCCACGCTGATAGCGGGGACATAAAGGGTAGCGTGCTCGTAGGTGTTGGTCGCGAATGCGAGATCACTGGTTGTGGGAGGAATGATGTTGTGTGATGTGATTGATGTGAGAGCATCTGTCCAAAATGCACTCATGCCAATGCTTTCCACCATTTCGGGCAATTCAATTTCGGTTATACTTGTTCCGTAAAACGCGTCATCGTTTATTTTCACAAGATAATTGGGTAAAGTCACCTTGTTGATCTTGCTCACATTGAAACACAGCATGTCACCAATCTCGGTAATGAGATATTTCTTGTTGGCTCCATTGGTCTCGTCGGTCTCAAAGTCAGAACATTGAAACGCTGTAATCAGGCCATTGCGGGTTTTGGGTGCATAAACATACTTGGCCTTGCCGGCATAGTTCACGCCGTCAACGGTGATGGGTGTAGAACTCAAAACAGTCATGTGGTACTGTGTATCGTCTTTTCCGTCACGATAAGAGAAGTCATAAGCGCCCCTTGTGATAGACGCAAAAACGCCTCGGCAAGCAGTATTACTATTGTAATTTGCGATGCTTTCTGCGGGTACATGCAGCTTGGCGCTACTGTTAACATTGTTGAAGCCCCACTGGTAAGATGAGGGATAACCATAGTTAATGTAGAGGTTTTCGAGGCTCTGTGTGCCTGCAACGAAATAGTAGTGAAGCGACCTACATGACGAGGGAATGAGGATGTTCTTGATGGGAGTGCCGCTGAACGCGTAAGCACCCACATACTTCAATCCGTAAGAGAAATAGAGGTCACTTGCAAGCGCAGTGTTGGCAAACGCATAGTTGCCCACGTAAGTCACATTAGGACTCAGGGTGAGGGCGTTCATCTGCTTCTCGCCATAGAATGCGTATGTACTGATGGTATCGACATTCGCGCCCAGGGTTACCTTGTACTTGCCAGAGCCGCCGTTGCCCGAGTAATTGTCAACGACATACTGACCCACGCTGGTAACAATATACTTCTTATTGTTAAAAGTAACGCTTGCTGCAATCTTGAGCTCGGTTGAACCCCACTTGGGATACCACGAGTCGTAGCGCACACGGCCCTGATACTGCACGCCGTCGATGGTCTCGGCCTTGGTGCTAACTACTGTGTAGCCGCTGTGGGGCTTGCGAATGTTCGAATTGGAATTGATGTCGGTACCGATGTCATAAGAACCGTTGGTAATGGTCCAGCCGCTGAACTTACCGGTGCCTTTGTAAGAGTTAATGGCGCTATAAGGCACGTGCAGGGTAGCCTGGGCAGGGGCATTCCTCATCATGTAATCATTAAAATAAGGAAGTGTTGAGGCGTTGATACCCACGTCTTTCAGCGATCCACAGTTGCTGAACACGTCCTTGCCAAAACTCAACATGGTGCTTGGCATCCACACGCCCTCTACGACCGCTCCGGCAAACGCTTCGTTGCCTACGGTTAACACGCCATAAGGCAAGTGAATGCTCTTGATGGTGCGGTTGCCCTTGAAGGCGTTTTGACCGATACCCGCTACATTGGGTTTGAAACTTGACTGATAGAGGTTGATGCCATCATAAGCCGCGGGGCAACAGTAAAGAGTGCTGAAAGACTTGCTGTACAGCATACCCAAATATGAGGCATACTTGGTATTCTTGGTGTCAACAACAATCTCGGTCAAGTTGATACAGTTGTCAACAAAGGAGGTTTGAGCGATTGATGTCACTGTCGAGGGGATTGAGAGAGACGTCAGGTTGGAACATGAGCTGAAAGCATAAGAGCCAATCTCCTGCACGCCATCCTGAAGATCAATGCTTGAGAGACGTGAACCATAGAATGCACGAGTGCCAATCACCTTTGCTGGAGTAGCGACGGTGCTGACCCTGGTATTCATGAACGCTTCATCTCCGATTCTTGTAAGATAGGCGGCAGGAGTCATGTTACATGTAGTGAACGCATCGTTGTTCTTGAAGGCACCGTCAGCGATTTCGGTAATGTGATAATAAGTACCATCGTATGTTGTACCTGCATAGATCATGATTGATGTGAGCGTTTTGCCTTTAGTCGTGAGGCCGGTAATCTTAACTTCGTCGCTCGATACCGTCTCATAATTAAAAGTCTCGGACGAGAACGTCAACGCATGCGCCGCGGTTGCCACAGCACACGTCAATAAAAGTGTAAGAAATTTCTTCATAAATTTATGTATTTATTAATAATTTTGTCAAATGATGTGCACTCGCAATTATCAACAGCAAAAAGTTTTAATTCACAAAGATAGTACTTTTTTCACAACATAGAAAAAAAAGAATCATTTTTTCTCGTTTTTGTGTAAAAGTGGTTAGGGCGAAGCGATGTTTTTTATTTTTTGTTTTGTGATTAATGCAAAATGTAGTAACTTTGCTACGAGAGTTAATTTGCAATAATTGAAACCAATGAAAAAGACATGGAAATCTTATTACTTATTCTAGGAGTAGCCGTGGGTGCGGCGATGGGGTATCTCATTGCCCGCGGCCGTACCAGTGCTCTTGAGGCACAGGTGGCAATGCTCGCCCAGCGCGAGCGCGAAGCACAGGAGCGCGCCGACCGGGAAATTGCGATAGCCAAGGACGAATTGCGCCGCGATCACCAGCTAGACCTCTCACGTCTTGAGGCACAGCACCGCGAAGCCATGGCAGCACAGGAACGACAGTTCAACGAGACGTCGCTGCGACTTACCGAACAGATGAAAAATGCCACTGCCACCATGCTCAAACAGCGTCAGGAGGAATTTGCCGCGGCAAGCAACCGCGACCTGGGACACATCGTCACCCCTTTGCGAGAGACCATCGCAAGCATGAAGCAGGCTATGGACGACAACACAGTGAAAAACGCATCGATGACCAGCGAGATGAAAGCCACCATGGAGAGCATGATGCGGCACAGCCAGGCCGCCAAGGAGAGCACCGACGAACTGGCACGCGTGTTCAAGTTTGGCAACAAGCTGCAGGGCATCTGGGGCGAGACAGTGCTCGACGAATTGCTCCAGTCGCAGGGACTCACCCCTGGCATACACTATGACCCACAGCCCACCATGCGCGACGCTGCCGGCAATGCCATCAAGGGCGACGACAACGAGAGCCTGCGCCCCGACGTGATTCTGCACCTTGACCAGCAACGCGATGTCATCATCGACGCCAAGGTGTCGCTCAGCGCATTCATTGACTATGTGGGCGAGGAAGACACCTCTCGGCGAGAGCAGTGTCTCAAAGCCCATGTCGAGAGCATCAACCGCCACGTCAAGGAACTGGCACGCAAGAACTACTCACGCTACATCCAGCCGCCCAAGGTGAAGATGGACTACGTCATCATGTTCGTCCCCCACAGCGGAGCCTTGTGGACAGCGCTCAACGCCCAGCCCGACCTGTGGCGGCGCGCCATGGAGCAGAACGTGTTTATTGCCGACGAGCAGTCGCTCTATGCCGCGCTGCGCATCGTGGACCTCACATGGACGCAAATCAAGCAAGCCCAAAACCACGAGAAAGTCTATGCGCTCGCTAATGAGATGCTCACCCGCGTGGGACTCTTCTGGAAGCACTACGAGGACATGGGCAAGGCTCTCGAAAATGCATCAAAAGCATGGGAAAAGGGTCGCAGCAAGATCACCTCTGGCGGACAAAGCATCAACACCACCGCTACAAAACTCATCGCCCTGGGCGCAAAAAACAGCGACAAAAATCCACTGCCTCAACTCCCCGAGGAATAGCAAAAATTCAACACAAATAACAATATTACTAATATGATAGATTTCAACACACTTAACCAACAACAAAGCAATGCAGTTACAGCATTATTTGGTAAAATCAAAATTGTTGCTGGAGCAGGGTCTGGCAAGACGCGTGTTCTTGCCACTCGATATGCTTATCTAACAGAAACTATAGGCATTGATTCTAACAATATCTTGTGTCTCACATTTACCAATAAGGCAGCACAAGAGATGAAACGTCGTATTCTGTCAATGATTTCTAACTCAGCAATTATAAATGATTTTATATGCACCATACACGGATTTTGCGTTAAATTTCTTAGACAAGAAATCTATCGACTAGGATATCCCAAAACATTTAATATAATTGACAACGAAGATAGTAAGGGTTACGCAAAAAAAATAATGGAGCAATTTGGTCAAGATCGTAGTGTTCAAACAGTTAAACAATTCCTTACGAATATTAATCGTCAAAAGAATATATTACGATCTGATTATATTCCTCTGATGTTATCTGGTGCTACTTTAAAAGAAGACAATGAATTTGAGATGTATCTTAGGGAACAACTCAAAACATTTTCACTTGATTTTAACGACCTTATTCATTTTACCACGTATATCCTAAACAAATTCTCTGATGTTAGAGAAAAGTGGCAAGAACAATTTAACTTTATTATGGTGGATGAGGTACAAGATTGTAACCTTAGCGATTGGGAGATTATTACCATTTTAAGTGCTCGGCATGGTAACCTTTTTATTGTTGGAGATCCAGACCAAGCTATTTATGAGTGGCGTGGTGCTAAACCAGAATTATTTGTTCAGTTTTCTTCTGACCAACAGATAATTCTTAACGAAAACTATCGATCCACAAAGAATATACTAGACATTGCCAATAGTGTAATAACAAATAATGACAATCGTATACAAAAAGATCTATTTACCCGAAAGAAAAAATATCAACATGCAATTTATTTTCATGGACATAGCGAAATAGAAGAAGCAACTTGGGTCGTTAATAACATTAAAGACGCTATCCAAAGAGATGTAAAACCTCAAGATATAGCTATTTTGTATCGAGCTAGTCATAATTCTCGAATTTTTGAGCAACAACTGATAAAGGAACAAGTTCCATATACTATTTGGGGAGGTATTCGTTTTTTTGAACGCAAAGAAATAAAAGATATTAT
>JAGHSP010000252.1 GCA_018065815.1 Candidatus Sodaliphilus limicaballi
CGTTTTTTACCTGCGGCGGCGTTTGCCTTTGTTCTTGGACGATGAGCCGCGGCGGGTGGCTCCTGCGGGATTGCCGTGCTTGCGGCTGCGTGAGCCCTTGCCTGCGCCGTCGTGGTAGTTGCGGCTAGTCTTGCCACCGCCTTTTTTCTTGCCCTTGCGGTCGGCAGCGTCGGCCTGCTTGGCGATGCGAGCCATGATGCCCGAGTTCTGCTCGGTGATGGGCTGCTTGTCGATGCGGTGGGTGAAGGCGGGGTGACGGTCGTCGATCATCACGAAGTCGAGCTGCTTCTTGATGAGGTCGGCGCGCGCAATCTGCACTGTGACAGGGTCGCCCAGCTGATAGACGCGGTTGCGGCGACGGCCACGTATGAGGTAGTTCTTCTCGTCAAACTCGTAGAAGTCGTCATCGAGCGAGCGTATGCCCACAAGTCCCTCGCAGTGAGTCTCGTCAAGCTCCACATAGATGCCCCACTCGGTCACGCCCGAGATGTAGCCTTCAAACACGCCGCCCAGGCGGTCGCCCATATACTCAA
The DNA here is from genome assembly GCA_018065815.1 of Candidatus Sodaliphilus limicaballi. Lineage (GTDB taxonomy): Bacteria > Bacteroidota > Bacteroidia > Bacteroidales > Muribaculaceae > Sodaliphilus > Sodaliphilus limicaballi. Next base: position 534 of record JAGHSP010000252.1, read on the forward strand.
CCTCCTTATACTTGATTGAGGCACGCTCGGCCTGGGTTGCGAGTTGCTCCTGCGCGCTCACATGCTTGCACTGATCTTCAAGGTCGGCCACATCCACGCTGCGCGAGCCTTTCTTGGCATAGCGGTCGAGCAGGCGGTGCACCATCATGTCGGGGTAACGGCGTATGGGCGATGTGAAGTGGGTGTAGTAGTCAAACGCCAGTCCGTAGTGGCCCACGTTGGTGCTCGAATACACAGCCTTGGCCATCGATCGGATGGCGAGGATTGAGAGCAGCTGCTCCTCGGGCTTGCCAGCAACCTGGTCGAGCAGGCGGTTGATGCTCTTGTTGATTTCACGCGGGTCGCCGGTCACCTTCACTTTGTAACCGAAGTGGGCTGCTATGTCGGCAAAGTTTGAGAGTTTGTCGCTGTTGGGCACATCGTGGATTCGATACACGAATGCCTTGGCAGTCTTGCCCTTCGCCACCTTGCCTATGTGCTCGGCCACCTTCATGTTGGCCAGGAGCATGAATTCCTCGATGAGTTGGTTGGCCTCTTTCTGCGCATGCTCGTGCACTGCCACGGGATGGCCCTGCTCGTCGATTTCAAATTTCTTCTCGCTGCGGTTGAACGCCACGCTGCCACCGTCATCGAAGCGGCGGCGACGCAACTCCTGCGCCATGCCGTGCAGCGTGAGGATTTCCTCGGCGAGGTCGCCCTTGCCTGTCTCGATAACCTCTTGAGCCTCTTCATAGGCAAAGCGGCGCACGCTGCGAGTCACGGTGTGGCATATCTCATAGCCCTTGATCACCGCGTCGGGGGTGAGCTCAAACATCACCGAGTGGGTGAGTTTGTCCTCGTCGGGGCGCAGCGAGCAGATGTTGTTGCACAGGCGCTCGGGGAGCATGGGTATGGTGCGGTCAACCAGATAGACCGACGTGGCGCGGCTGTAAGCCTCGCGGTCGATCACGGTGTCGGGCTTGACGTAGTGGGTCACATCGGCAATGTGCACGCCCACCTCCCAGTTGCCGTTGGGAAGTTTCTCTATCGACAGGGCGTCGTCAAAGTCCTTGGCATCGCGCGGGTCGATGGTGAAAGTGGTCACGCCACGCAGGTCGCGGCGGCGCTCCACCTCCTCGGGGGTGATGCCGTCACTGATGCGCCCGGCTGCGCGCTCCACGTTTTCAGGATACTTGTAAGGCAAGCCGAACTCTGCCAGGATGGCGTGGATCTCGGCATTGTTCTCGCCGGCATTGCCCAGCACGTCTTCCACCTCGCCTATTGGGGTGTTGGCGTCCTCGGGCCAGTCCACAATGCGCACCACCACCTTGTCGCCGGTCTTGCCGCCCTTGAGGCGGTCGAGCGGAATGAATATGTCAGTAGCCAGGAACTTGGTGTCGCTCACGAGCACGGCATAGTACTTCTGCACATGCAGCGTGCCCACAAACACCTGTTCCTTGCGTTCCAGAATCTTAATCACCTCGGCCTCGGGCTCCATGCCGTGGCGCGCGGCGCTGATGTGTACCATCACCTTGTCGCCGTTGAGGGCATGCATCGAGTTGCGCTCGGCCACCATGATGGGGTTGCCGTCCTCGCTGCCTATGTCCACGCTGTTCTTGCCGTTGCTGCGGCGTATGAAGCGCCCCTCGGCCACCATCGAACGGTTAGCAGCCTTGAAACGGCCTGCATCCACCTCAACGAGGAATCCGTCCACAGCCAGCTGTTCCAGTATATCGACGATGAGAGCACGCTGCTTGGGGGTAGCCGCGCCCACCGCGCTCGAGACCTGCTTGTAATTGAAAGGGGTGTTCTCGCTGGTGTTGTAGAAGTTGATCACAGCGTCATGAAACTCGCGACGCTCAATCTTCAATGATTTAAGTTTGTCTTTTCTTGCCATAATAATAGATTTTTAATTATAGTTGCCTGGTAAAAACCAATGTCCCCCCCGTTAGATATGGTACTATGACATAGACGGGGCTTATCAGGGGCAAAAAAGAAAATGATTTTTTATTTTTATGGCTAGAAAATGGTGGACTCAGTCCACAAAATAATAAATCCCTATCAAGTTGGTAATTCCATTTTGCTTGCGGAGCAAGCCATTTTCTAGGCGAAGCATAAAATTCAAAATTATATATTTTCCTTCTTTACCAGACAACAATGTTTTTTAATACACTCTTATCTTTTTTCTAATTTTCTTTTCACGGTGCAAAGGTAGTGAATATTTGTGACATAAAGGTTACAATGAGGTGCAATACCTTGATTTATGAAAAAAAACGCAATATTTTGAGGTCCATTTGCACAATCTTCACTATTTTTGCACTAAAATTACAATTATCCCTTATGAAACATTACATCTTTTCGATACTCGCAGTCATCACACTGCTTTCATCGTGCGGCAACAGCACCCCCAGCACAACCCCCGTTCACCCCGCCGAACCGTCGATCGTTCCCACTACCGACGACGAGATGCGCAACCTGGTCACCGCCATGACCGCGAGCAACGAGTGGGACAAAATCATGAGCAAGGACTTCCTGTCGATCATGGACGAGGCGCGCCACATGACCCTGGGCAACCGCGACAACCTGGCCTACGACTCCTTTGACTGGACATGCCACACACAGAACGACGACTACACCCACGCCATCGACTCAATACACATAGGCACCGACAGCGTGAACGTGGACATGACCTACACCGACGCCAGCCACCAGATTGCCTACACCCTGGTGATGAAGCACGAGCGCGGCAAGTGGTGCATCGACGACGTTAAGTGGGCAGGCAAAGACGCCCCTGCCGACACCGAGCGGCACATGGCACAAGCAGCAATCGACGATGCCGCCAACTACCTCACCAGCTGCGATGCCAACTTCATCGTGGAGAGCCGCATCCTGCCGCTGGCACGCGAGGCAGGCACCGCACAGGCACCCGAACTAGCAAAAAGCATCGAGACCGTGCGCAACTACCTCAAGCAAAACCGCGGCTACACCCCCGAGCACGAACAACAAATAGCCAACGTAGTGCAACAACTCAAAAAAGAATAGCCCGCAAAAAAACATTTTCCACGTGATGAAATGCTTGTTTTTTAAAGAAATCATGTAACTTTGCACAAAAACTCGGGTGGAAAATGTGTGAAAACCCACAAAAACTCGGGTGGAAAATGTGTGAAAACCCGCAAAAACTCGGGTGGAAAATGTGTAACGATATGTATAAGAGAAAGATAGAAAATCAACTTCAGGCATGGTTGGACGACTCATCCCACAAGCCAATTGTTGTGAAGGGCATACGTCAGTGTGGCAAGACTAGTAGTGTCGTGGATTTTGCAAACAAGCACTTTAAAAATGTCGTGTATCTTGATTTCCGAGAGCATCCCGATTACAAGAAGTTCTTCACTCCCAACCTGGAGGTGGATTCTATTGTCATGCGCATCACGGCATCTATGCCGAGCGCAGAGATTATACCTGGATGGTAGATTTATTACATTTCCGTCGTTTTAGCGCCAAAAACGTCGCAGAATTTGCGACATTTCACGAGTCTATTTGGTAATTCTGCATTATTTTATTAATTTTGTCGCAGAATTTGCGACGATATTTGCCATATAATGTCGCACAAAGAATTTGACTATGTATATACACGAAAGTGATAATTGGACAAACTTCAGATGGAATGAGTCTCAGGTATCGCTCCTTCTGGAGGTGGTGTGCCGAAAGCAAGGATTGCTCTATGGCAGGTTAAGTTCGCTTGGTTTTGACAGCAAGTTGCGGGCTATGGCAGAGAATTTGACCCACGATGTGGTGTACTCTTCAGAGATTGAAGGCATACGCTTGAATGTGGATCAGGTACGTTCTTCCATTGCCAGAAAACTGGGGGTCGAGAACGTCAAATACACAGCTCCGTCGCATTATGTTGACTCTGTCGTCAACGTGATGCTCGAAGCCTTACAGCATTATGACATGCCTCTTTGTAAAGAAAAACTATGTGCATGGCAAGCAGCTTTCTTCCCTGGAGGAATGAGCGAAGGCCGTCAGATTGAGGTCGGTCAGTATCGTACAAACGAAGAGCATATCGTCAGCGGAATGTTCGGGCGTGAGAAGATACACTATATAGCTCCGTCACCCGACCATGTGGAGAGCGAAATGCAGAAATTCCTCTCATGGTTCGATGCAGAAGAACCAGTAAGTAGCATTATTCGCTCGGCAGTTGCTCATTTCTGGTTTGTGAGCATTCATCCATTCGAGGATGGTAATGGCAGGCTAGCACGTATTCTTTCCGACATGCTGCTGGCAAGAGGAGAGAAAAGTGAGTTCCGCTTCTACAATGTTTCATCACAGATCAACAAAGACAAGAAGCACTACTATGACATCCTGGAGCGAATGCAACATGGCGATGGCGACATTACTGAATGGTTGGTGTGGTACATGCAGAAGTTGACCGAAGCGCTTGACGAAGCCGAAACCATCGTAACCACAATTCTCAACAAAAGTTTCTTCTGGCAGAAGGCATCGTCAGTACCGATGACGGAGCGACAGACACAGATGCTCAATCTTTTCCTTGATGGCTATGAGGCAAAAATCACGTCAAAGACATGGGCAACACTGGCAAAGTGCTCCAAAGACACAGCCATACGCGACATTCAAGATCTATTGGACAAGAATATCTTGGTTGAGGACATCCCGGGAGCAAAACGACCAAGTTACTCTATCGTCTATGATGCCGAAGATCTTACACAGTTCTTCTCCGAGGTAAACATCATCAAAGAGAATGGTGTTCACTATCTCAAAGCATTGTTCAAAGGCAAGAAACCTGTAAGCGAAAGGATTTTAAAGCTTGACGCAGAAAGATTCCAGAAAGGAGATCTCCCTTTATCGAATATGCTAAACAAATACTGCTCGTATATAGCCGCAAGCAACAAATGACACCACTCTCAATCTGCGGTCACAACGTTTTAGCGCCAAAAACGTCGCAGAATTTGCGACATTTCACGAGTCTATTTGGGAACTCCCCGCGCGGATCTCACTGAACTCACTGATTTTTTTCATTGAAAATATATATATTGTGCATTTTTTAGACCTCAGGGAGGTCGTAACTTTGGTTAACCGCTGGTCGCAGACCTGCGGGCTGCCGGTGGGAGTGAAGTGTGACAAAATCGCGGTTGAAGACCGCTACCTCGAAACGTGCAAGGAAGCGGGCGCCAACCGCAGTATAGTGTATCGCGTTTACCCTGCCCTGCCTTCGCTTGCGCTCAGTTAGGACAGGGTTATGTGCCCAAAGCAAGCTTTGTGCGTGTCGGCTTTCAGCCTCTAATTGTTAATATATTTTCAATGAAAAAAAATCAGTGTTATCAGTGAGATCCGCGCGGGGAGTTCCATTGGTGAATAGATACGCCTCAGTGGGAGATAGAAAATTTCTTTTAATTTTGAATAATTTCTTTCAGTATAAGAAAATGAAGAGAGAGACACGTCGGCAGGACATGTCTCTCTCGGGATTTCGTAATATGCTATTACCGCATCACTTCACAATGACTTTCTTGCCGTTGTGGGTGTATATGCCCT